>JAOPZL010000338.1 GCA_025964175.1 Solirubrobacterales bacterium | reverse complement strand
GCCGGCGCTGCGGCGGCTGGGGGAGGCATGCGGTGCGCTGCTGGCCACCAGCGCGGTGGCGCACGGGCTGTTTCACGGGGACCCGTTCGCCCTGGGCATCTGCGGCGGCTTCGCGACGCCGCTCGCGGCCGAGCTGCTGCCCCAGGCCGACGTCGTGCTCGCCGTCGGAGCTTCGCTGAACCACTGGACGACCCGTCACGGCGAGCTGATCGGGGACGGCGCGCGGCTGATCCAGGTCGACGTCGAGGCGGGCGCGATCGGCCTGAACCGGACGGTCGAGCTCGGCGTGGCCGGCGACGCGGGAGCCGCCGCGCAGGCGCTGGCCGACGCGCTGGATGCCGGGCCGGCGGGCACGGTCGCCGGGGCGGGGGCGGGGGCGCCAGGCCCTGGCTGGCGCACGCCCGAGCTGCGCGCTTGCATCGCGGGCGGGCGGTGGCGCGATCAGCCGCTGGAGGCGAGCGCCGCGATCGATCCGGCCGTCGCCGGCTCGCGCGAGCCGACCCCGGGCACCATCGATCCGCGCACGCTGTCCATCGAGCTGGCCCGGCGCCTCCCGCTCGAGAAGGCCGTCGTCGTCGACTCCGGGCACTTCACCGGCTGGCCGTCGATGTTCCTCGAGGTCGCCGACCCGCGCGCGTGGGTCTTCGTCAACGGCTTCCAGGCCGTCGGGCTCGGGCTGGGCGCGGCGATCGGTGCAGCGGTCGCGCGCCCCGATCGGCTGACCGTCGCCGCCCTGGGCGACGGCGGGCTGTTCCTCGCGCTGGCCGAGCTGGAGAGCGCCGCGCGCCTCGGTGCGCGGCTGCTCGTCGTCGTCTACGACGACGCCGCCTACGGCGCCGAGGTCCACCACTTCGCGCCGATGGGCCACGACACCGGGATCGTCCGCTTCCCCGACGCCGACCTCGCCGCGCTGGCCCGCGCGGCCGGCGTGGAGGCGATCACCGTGCGCGCGCCCGGCGACCTGGACCCGCTCGATGCCTGGCTCGCCCGCGCCGACGCCGACGCCGACGCGCGCCCGCTGCTCGTCGACGCCAAGGTCGACCCCGCCGTCTGCGCCGCCTGGCTGGCCGAGGCGTTCCGCGCCGGCTGAGGGCGATCGGCGATCATCCGGGCACCATGCCCAACGCCATCGCCGCCCTGCTGCAGGGACTCGCCTCCGGCGCCGTCCGCGTCGTCGACCTGACCCAGCCGCTCAGCGAGCAGACCCCGGTGCTGCAGCTGCCGCCGCCGTTCGCCAACACGCCGCCGCTGTCGCGCCGGACGCTGAGCCGCTACGACGAGGCCGGACCCGCGTGGGCGTGGGACGTGCTCGAGCTGGGGGAACACACCGGCACGCACTTCGACGCCCCGATCCATTGGATCAGCGGCCAGGAGGGGGAGGACGTCGCCTCCGTCGCGCCGACCAAGCTCGTCGCCCCGGCCGTCGTCATCGATCGCAGCGCCGAGGTGGCCGACGACCCCGGGTACCTGCTGACCGTCGCCGAGATCGAGCGCCACGAGGCCGAGCACGGCGAGATCGCGCCCGGCTCCTGGGTGCTGCTGCGCTCGGGCTGGGACGCGCGCGCCCAGGACGCCGAGGCGTTCCTCAACGCGGGTCCGGAGGGACCGGTCACGCCGGGCCCCGACGTCGAGGCGGCGCGCTGGCTGGGCACGCAGCGCGGGATCGTCGGCTACGGCGTGGAGACGGTCGGCACCGACGCCGGCGCCGCGGGCGGCTTCGACCCGCCGTTCCCCGCGCACGCCTTCCTGATGGGCAACGGCCGCTACGGCCTGACCCAGCTCGCCAACCTCGCGCAGCTGCCGCCGACCGGCGCCCTGCTGATCGTCGCCCCGCTCAAGCTCGTCGGCGGGACCGGCTCACCGGCGCGGGTGCTGGCGCTGGTCTGAGGCCGGCGAGCCGAGGCTCAGGCGACGTCCGCCTCGGCCAGCCGGTTCCACTCGGGCTTGTCCTCGCGCCAGCCGTCCTCGGTGCGCTCGCGCTTCCAGTAGCCGGAGACCGACAGGGCCTCCTTCGGGAGGCCGCGCTCGGCCAGGAGATGGCGGCGGACGGCGCGGACCGCGCCGGCCTCCCCGTGGACGAAGGCGTGGACCGATCCGGCCGGGAACTCCAGGGCGCGCAGCGCGTCGGCCAACGTGTCCTGCGCGTCCCCGTGCAGCCAGGCGACGGTCAGGGCGCCCGGGGACTGAAGCGGCTGCTCGTCGTCGGGTCCGTCGACCTGCACCAGGACGATCACAGGACGCCCGGCCGGGATGCGGGCCAGTGAGGCGGAGATGGCGGGGATGACGCTGGGGTCGCCGACCATGAGGTGCCAGTCGGCGTCGGGATCCGGTGTGTAGGCGCCGCCCGGGCCCTGGAGCTGGAGCTGGTCGCCGACCTGCGCGGCCGCCGCCCACGGTCCGGCGACGCCGACATCGCCGTGCACGACGAAGTCCACGGTCAGCTGCCGGCGCTCGGCGTCCCACGCGCGCACGGTGTAGGTCCGGGTGCGCGGCCACAGCTCCTTCGGACGCGAGGCGCGGATCTCCTCGACGTCGAACGGCGCGCTGTAGTCCGCGCCCGGGGGCGGGACCTGGAGCTTGACGTAGTGGTCGCTGTACGCGCCCGCGCCGAAGCCGTCCAACCCGGCGCCGCCGAAGACGATCCGCACCATGTGCGGCGTGATCTGGGTGACCTCCTCGACCTGGACGAGGAGCTGGCGGCGGACGGGACGATCGGTGCGCGCGGGGGCATCAGCCATGGGACTTCCTTCGGCGGCGGCGAGGAGATTCGGGTACCCGAATCTAGCCGGATCGCCGCTGCGGCCTACGGCACCAGCCGCTCGAGGTGGCGGATGAACGGCTCGGGATCCAGTCCGCGGCCGGTCGCGTGCTCCAGCAGCGGCTCGGTGTCCAGGCGGCGCCCGAAGCGGTGGACGTGCTCGCCCAGCCAGGCGGCGACGGCGGTGGTGTCGCCGGTCCCCAGGGCGTCGGCCTGCGGTCCGGCGTCGGACTCCAGCGTCTCCCACAGCTGCGCGGCGATCACGCAGCCCAGGGCGTAGCTGGGGAAGTAGCCGAACGCGCCGGAGGACCAGTGCACGTCCTGGAGCACGCCCGACGCGTCGTCGGGGACCTCGACGCCGAGCAGTCGGCGCATCCCGTCGTTCCAGGCGGTGGGGAGGTCGGCGACGTCGAGCGTGCCCTCGATCAGCGCGCGCTCCAGCTCGAAGCGCAGCACGATGTGCAGCGGGTACGTCATCTGGTCGGCCGAGACGCGGATCAGCGAGGGGCGCACGAGCTCCAGGGTGCGCTGCAGCGCCGGCGGCTCGATCGCGAAGCCGGCCGCGGTGAGGTCGTCGGCGATGAGCGCCGCGAAGGCCGGGTGGCGGCCGACGTGGTTCTCCCACAGCTTGCTCTGGGACTCGTGCATCGACATCGACGTGCCGCTGCCGAGGTTCGTACGGTCCAGCTCGGGCGCGATCTGGCGCTCGTACAGGCCGTGGCCGAACTCGTGCAGCGCGGCGAGGATCGACTCGAGCTGGCCGTCCTCGTAGCGCGTGGTCAGGCGCGTGTCGCGCGGCCCCATCCAGGTGGTGAACGGATGGGCGGAGACGTCGACGCGCCAGCTGTCCGGCGTCACCCCGACGCGGCGCAGGGCCCCGGCCACCGCGGCCTCCTGGGCGGCGACGGGCACCTCGAGGCGCGGGGTCTGCGGGTCGACGGCCGACTGCTCGACGAGGCTGGGCAGCACCTCGGCCAGCCGCCCGAAGACCTCCTGCACGCGGGCCGCGGTGAGGCCGAAGTCGTAGAGCCCGAGCAGCGCGTCGTAGGGGCGGTCGCCGTCGCCGAGGTGGGCGGCGAGCTCGCGGGCCAGCTCGATGTTGTGGCGCAGGGCGGGCGCGAACGCGGCGAAGTCCGACGCGGCGCGGGCGCTCTGCCAGGAGGCCTGGCCCTCGGCCCCGGCGCGGGCCAGCTCGACGGCGAGGTCGGAGGGCACGCGGATGCTCTGCTCCCAGTCGCGCCGGGCGAGGCGCACGAGGTCGCCGTCGACGTCGGTGAGCCCGTCGTCGCCGGCGGCCGCCTCGATCTGCTCCAGCCACTCGCCGATCTGCGGCGCGGTGGACCGGTCGTGGGCGATCTGCTCCAGCGTCGCCATCAGGTGCGCGCGGCCCGGTGCGCCCGCGGGCGGCATCATCGCGCGCTGGTCCCAGGCGGCCAGGTGTCCGAGCGACGAGAGGTCGGCCAGCTCGGCCAGGTGGCCGCGCAGTGCGTCGAGGGCGTCCATCGCCGACACCCTACGCAGGGCCGGCGCGTCGGTCCCGGCCGCCACAATGCGGGGCCGTGACCGTCTACGTCGACAACGCCGTCATCCCGTGGCGCGGTGTCCTGTGGGCGCATCTGCTCGCCACCGACCTCGACGAGCTGCACGCGCTGGCCGCCGCGATCGGCCTGCGCCGGGCGTGGTTCCAGGACGGCGGGCGCTGGCCGCACTACGACGTCACATCCTCCAAGCGCGAGTCCGCGATCGCGGCGGGTGCGGTCGCGTTCTTCGACCGCGACATCCCCGTCGACGTGCTGATGAAGCGCGCCGACGGGCGCTACGTCGCGCGGGCGGTCGTCCTGGCGGAGCGGGCGGCACACGCACGGTCGCGGTCCTCCGGCTGACGCGGTTCAGACCGGGGCGTGGCCAGGGTTGCCCGGCGCCGCCGGGGTGGTCGGGCGGGTGTCGGTGGGGTCGTCCAGGCGCCGGCGCCACTCGGTGATCCGGCCGCCGCGGATGCGGAAGGCGGCGCGGGCGCCGGCGCCGGGACCGTCGCAGGAGACACCGGGTCGGCTGACGAGGCGAAACAGCGTCTCGACGTAGGCGCCGCGGCGCTCGGTGCGCAGGATCGTCGCGCCGCACGGCAGCGACGCGTTGAAGGCCACCAGCTCGGTCCGGCGCGTCACCGTCACCGCCGGCTGGGCCGGATCGACCTGGATGATCGCGGGCAGGGCGAACATGGCCGCCGCGCCGGCGACGTCGCTGCGGCGCTCCCGGTCGGCCCACTCGCGGATGACGCGAGCGGCGGACGGCGGGCCCGCGGGCGCGCTGGGCGACGCGGTG
>JAOPZL010000336.1 GCA_025964175.1 Solirubrobacterales bacterium | reverse complement strand
ACGGTGGCGCTCGTGACTGCCTTGGATGACAGATTACGGGGTCCGACCGCAGCCAGTCCCGCCTGGGTGGGCATTCGGCCGTCCGCGGTCGGGGGGTCCCCGTACCGCTCACGGGGTCCGACCGCAGCCATTCCCACCTGGGTGGGCATTCGGCCGTCCGCGGTCGGGGGGTCCCGTACCGCTCATGGGGTCCGACCGCAGCCATTCCCGCCACGGTGGGCATTCGGCCGTCCGCGGTCGGGGGGCCCCCGTACCGCTCAAGCCAGGACGAAGTAGTCCCGGTGGACCGCTTCCTCGCTGGCGCGCGGGACGCGGGCCAGTGCCTCGGCGGACTTCAGCCCGGCCACGCGCCGCAGCTCCGCGGCGCTGTAGTTGACGATTCCCTTGCCGACGAGCGTGCCGTCCCAGGCGACGTCGACGGCGTCCCCGACGTCGAACTCGCCCTCCACCCCGGCCACGCCGACCGGCAGCAGCGACGTGCCGCCCTCGCGCAGCGCGCGGGCGGCGCCCGCGTCGACGCGGATCGTCCCCCGGCTCGTCCGCGCGTACTTCAGCCACAGCTTGAACGAGGAGTAGCGCGCGCCGCCGGCGCGGAAGCGGGTGCCCGCCGGCTCCCCGTCCAGCGCGGCGCGCAGCGCCTGCGGGTCGCGTCCGCTGCAGATGACCGTCTCGATCCCGCCGGCGGCGGCGATCTCGGCGGCGACGACCTTCGAGCGCATCCCACCGGTCCCCATCGGCCCGGTGTTGTGGCCGATGTCCAGCGCGTCGAGCTCGTCGAAGGCGACGACCTCGCCGACCAGCCGCGCGTGCGGATCGGTGCGCGGGTCGGCGCTGTAGACGCCCTCGGTGTCGGTCAGCACCACGAGCAGCTGCGCCCCGACGAGGATCGCGACCTGCGCGGCGAGGAAGTCGTTGTCGGAGAAGGAGATCTCCTCGGTGGCCGTCGTGTCGTTCTCGTTGACGACGGGCACGACGCCCCAGTCCAGCAGCGTGGTCAGCGTCTGGCGGGCGTTGAGGTAGTGGGCGCGCACCGACAGGTCGAACGACGTCAGCAGCACCTGCGCCGCCTCCACCTCGCGAGCCGCGAGCGTCTCGTCCCACAGCCGGTAGAGCTTGCCCTGGCCGACCGCCGAGGCGGCCTGCAGCTCTTCGATCGCGGTCGGGCGGGTGGGCCGGCGCAGCGCCAGCAGCCCGCGGGCGATCGCGCCGCTGGAGACGATCACGACGTCGTCGCCGGCCGCCCGCCGAGCGGCGACCTCGTCGCTGACCGAGGAGAGGACCTCGTCGTGCGAGGCCATCGCGGAGCCGAGCTTGATCACGAAGCGCGCCACGGGTCGGGCCGCTCAGTCCTCGTCGAGCTCGAGCACGACGTCGCCGATGTGGACCTCGTCGCCGTGCTGGAAGCCCGCGTCCTCGAGCGCGCGGATGACGCCGATGCGGCTGAGCCGGTGCTCGAGGTAGCCCATCGCCTCGTCGTTCTCGGCGTCGTAGCGGGCGAGCATCCGCTCGATGCCCTCGCCGACGACGCGGTAGGCGTTCGGGCCGATCTGCTCGATGGAGTAGCCGCGCTTGGCGACGGGGCGGAAGGTCTGGTGCTCGGCGAGCGCCTCCTCGTCCCCGCCCGCGGCGATCGGCTCGGGCAGCGCCTCGAGGACGGGCACGCGCTCGAACAGCGCGAAGACGAGCTCGTCCAGCCCCTGGCCCGTGGCGCTGGAGGTCACGAGGATCGGGATGTCGTCGCCGAGCTCCTCGCGCCACAGCTCGACCGCCGCCTGGGCGTCCTCGTCGGGCACGAGGTCGGACTTGGAGAGGGCGAGGACGCGGGGCAGCGCGGCCAGGCGCGCGTCGTAGGCGGCCAGCTCGGCCTCGATCAGCGCGTGGTTGTCGCCCGGGTCGGTGCCGTCCAGCGGCGCGAGGTCCAGGACGTGCACGAGCAGCCGGGTGCGCTCGACGTGGGCGAGGAAGTCGTGGCCGAGCCCGGCGCCGTCGCTGGCGCCCTCGATCAGGCCCGGGATGTCGGCCAGGATGAGCTGGCGCCCGTCGCGCTCGATCGTCCCCAGGTGCGGCTCCAACGTCGTGAACGGGTAGGAGCCGATCTTCGGGTCGGCCCGCGTGAGGCGCTTGAGCAGTGAGGACTTGCCGGCGTTGGGCAGCCCGACGAGGCCGACGTCGGCCAGCAGCTTGAGCTGGAGCTCCAGCCAGGCCTCCTCCCCCGCCAGCCCGAACTCGCGGAACTTCGGGGCCTGGCGGACGGCGGTGGCGAAGCGCTTGTTGCCGCGCCCGTACGGGCCGCCGCGCGCGACGATGACGCGCTGGCCGGGGCGCACGAGATCGTGGACCGTCCCGTCCTCGTGCGTGACGACGGTGCCGGGCGGCACGGCGATCTCCAGGGTCGGGCCCTCGGCGCCTATCCGATTGGAGCCCTGGCCGTGCGTCCCCGCGGTCGCCTTGTAGAGCGCCTTGCGCTTGAACGTCTGCAGATCGCGCATCGAGTCGTCGACGCGCAGGACGACGTCACCACCCCGCCCGCCGTCACCGCCATCGGGTCCGCCGCGCGGGACGTGGGCCTCACGCCGGAACGACTGGGAGCCGTCGCCACCGCGACCGGCCTGAACGAAGATGCGTGCTTTGTCGTAGAGCATGGGGAACCCGGAACTTCGATGCTAGGGCGAGGTCAGAGGCCAGGGCGCGGGCGGCCCAGAGCTCGGCGACGACCGCGCTGCCGGCGATCGCCCCGACGAACACCGGGGCGCGCGGCGGGAGCGCCCGGCGCGCGGCCAGGGTGACCAGCAGGTCGGTCGCGTCGACGGCGGCGAGGCCGAGCTGCAGGTGGGCGGCACGGCCCGGATCGGACTCGCGCAGCGCGGCGACGCCGAGGACCAGATCGCGGATGGCGGTCGTGCGCAACAGGACCGATCCGCCGGGCGAGCCGGCGATGTCGCTTCCGATCCAGCCCGCGCCGGCCGGCTTCGGGGCGGCCATCAGCGTGGCGCCGATGGCGATGCGGCCGATGGCCATCACCCGCACGACCGAGCGGCCCGTGCGACCACCCGAGGAGCTCACTCCTCGGGCTCCTTCAGCTCGCTGTCGTGCCGGCGCAACGCGCGGCGGACGTGATCGAGCCCGTCGCGGTCATGCGACGCCGGAACGTCCTCGAGACGGCGTCGCTCCTGCTCCGCCGTCTCGATCTGACGTTCTTCACGCTGGTCTTCGCGCTCGTCGGAGCGGCGCGGGTCATCGCCCGCCATAGCTGCCTCCCTACGCGGCTTCG
>JAOPZL010000316.1 GCA_025964175.1 Solirubrobacterales bacterium | reverse complement strand
GCCATCGCCGTGCTGGCGGATGAGCTCCAGGATCTTGTCCTTGGGGATCTCCATGGTGCTGCTCCTCTCGATGTGCTGGCCCTAGTACGGATCACCGGCCCCGGAAGTTCCTGCGCGCGCAGGGCCTGGCACATGGACGGTCGCTGGGAGCGGCTTCATGCCAGCTGCGGCCCGGCGTCGTGCAGGCTGACCGAGTGCGAAATCTCACCGAAACGCAACTAGCGTCTCACGGCACGAGAGCAGGTGCTGCGCGGCATCGGGACTAGTGGCGAGTCCGTTCGATCACGGCGTCGCGAAGCTGTGGCGTGCTCCGAAATGAGCACGCGCCCTGAGTCGCGTGACGCCTGCCCGTGCATTGTGCTCGATCGAGCGCCTCCGGCCACTCCCGGGCCCGCGACGCAATCGCACGTCCGCGTCGCGGCTACTGGGACGCTTCTGCCGACAAGTTCTGCCGGCCGGGCCACGAGCGCCACGGCAGCGGCGCGACCGCTCACGCCGGGAAGATCCCCGTCGTGGTGATGGCATAGAGCAGACCCGGCGCCGGCGGCAGGAGGACGGGGGTGCCGAAGGTCGTTTCGCCGTCGCCGCCGAACGTCGCCCCCAGGAGCTGGTACAGAACCACGTAGGGCTGCACCCCGAGCGTCTGTCCGCTGGCGACCCGGACGGACGGCAGGCCGATGCCGTCGTGGGAGGCCAACAGATCGATCTGGCCGACCGTTCCGTAGACCGGGGTCGCCTGGGCGGGGTCGTAGCCGTCGACGCAGGCGAGGTACACGAACCCCGGCGGCGCCGGCAGGTCGGGGAGGGCGAACGTCGTCTGGCCGGCCCCGATGCCGTAGCCCGCCGCGAAGACGGGGTAGTCGGCGCGGGCGACGGTGCGCCCGTCGGCGGGCAGCCACCGCGGATCGACCGCGCTCGGCGGCGACCCCGACGGGAGGGCCCAGAGGTCGAGCTCTCCCGTAGTGCACGGCATGCTCGCGAGGTTCGGGAAATCACCCTGCGCGCAGATCTGCCACGACATGCCGGGCAGAGGCGGCGGGAGGTTCGGCGCGCGCCAGGTCGTCTGTCCGTCGCCGCCGAACCGGTTGCCGTAGACGCCGATGAGCGCCATCTGGGCGGAGGGGTCGAGGAGCTGCCCGGACGCGGGAACCCACGTGTTCTGCTCTCCCGTACCGGCCGGGCGCGTGAAGGCGAAGAGCTGCGGCTGGCCGATGATGCAGTCGCCGTAGGGCGTCCCGTTGTCGAGGAACACCGACGCCCCACCGAAGCGCCTGGGCAGCCTCGCGTCGAGGCGGCGGTTCAGGTGCCGCAGCCCGGGACCCAATCCGTCGAGCACGCGCACGTCGAACCGTGCCGTACGCCGGCGCGCGTCGAAGTGCCGGAGCCTGAGCTCGACGGCAACGGTGTCGCTGGCCGAGCGACCGCCGTCGAGGACCACCGCTCCATTGGGCGGGGTCGCCGCGAACCCGAGCTTGCGCCAGGACTGCAGCAGCGAGCGTGTCGAGACCCGGCCCGCGTCGCGTCGCGGTCGGTCCGCGAACCACGTGCTCTGCGGCCCGAGGCCGCGCAGGCTCAGCCGAAAGCGATCGGCGCCCTGCGGCACGAAGCTTCCCTCCCGCGCCTCGAGCGTGAACAGCACGGACGCGTCGCCGGGGATCTCGGCGACCGACGCCGCGCCGGCCGACGGTGCGCACATGACGCACAGGACCAGAGCCGCGATCACCCCGCGCAACGCCCGCAGCCGTCCCGATTGCTGGCCGACACCTCCGGCCGTCGCGATCCAGCTCGTGGCGATCCGTCGCCTCATCCTGTTCCTCTTCCGCCGCAGGTTCGCCACGACCCTACTCGCCGCGCCGCGTTCGCGGCCCTTGTCCGCCCAGCCCCGCCGCACCGCCCTTCTAGCCCAGGCTTCTGCTTTGCGCGAGCAGCGAAGGTTGCTGGTCACGCCTCCGCCTGCTGCTCTTGCCTCGAAGCGGAAGCGCGGCTACGCCTGACGGGGCGGGCCGTCGTGCCGCGCCGGCTCAGGACGCCGCGGGGCCTTCGTCCTTCGGTGCGTAGCGGTGGTGCAGCGACAGCGGGTTGCCGTCGGGGTCCAGGCAGATCGCCTGCCAGCAGACGCCGGAGTCAAACGTGCCGCTGACAAAGCGGACGCCCTTGGCTTCCAGCCTCTCTCGCGCGACGGCCACATCGGCAACCTGCAGGGCAATCGGCATCGCGTTGCGCGAGAACGTGCCGCCGAAGTCCTCGGTGCGCATGACGGCCAGCGTGAGGTTGCCGGCCTGGTACTCGGCGCCCGGCCGGCTCCCGTAGCGCTTGACGAGCGGCAGGCCAAGCGTTTCGCCGTAGAAGGTGGTCATCGCGTCGAAGTCCTGCGCCGGAACGCAGATGAAGTCCACACCGGTGATGAGCGGGGTCGTATCGGTCATGGTCATTGAGACCCTCGCACGCCCAACGCATCATCGGTCGGCGGCGAACCGAAGACACGCGACGAATACCAGCCCCGTTGGCGACCGCGCTGCTGCATGCGGCTGGGATGCCGCTGGTGTCTTCGTGGCGCTTCTCCTGTCGCCTGTAAGGAGCCGTCCGGCCCGGATCTGCCCGACTATCGCCCTCCATACGAGCCGAGACCGGGCGGCGCTCCCGCTTTGCGCGAACTGCGCAACTACGCCCGCTGTGCGCGTTCTAAGCCGCGCAGCCGGGTCGAGTGCCGTGGTGGGTCCGTCTTGCGAAAAGGGTGGGTCGGCGCTTGTGTGGACATGCACCGTCGTGGCCGGCGACGGCAGCGGATCGGGTCGATACCGCGAACAGCCACCACAGCGTCGCCCGCTCATGGCGATGCACGAGAATGCCCACGACGCTGGCACACGCCAGCAGCACAGAAACGGCGGTGTAGACCACCG
>JAOPZL010000311.1 GCA_025964175.1 Solirubrobacterales bacterium | reverse complement strand
ACCCCCGCCGCGCGATGGCGAACGCGTCGGCGCGGTTCGGCCGCCGCCGCGGCGAGGACCGGCCCGGTTCGGAACTCGACCTCTGCATCGCAGTTCACGTTACAGATCCCGATGTGTCACACGCTGCGTAAGGCGCACCTCCTGGAAAGCACGGCAGCCGCGTCGGGCAGCACGGTGCCGACCTGTTTCGCATTACACATCGCGATGTGTCACACGATTTGCAAATCGCATTGAAAAATCACGGGGGCGCGCATCGCCGTGCCCTCACGCGGTCACGAGACCCCGGCCCCCTGGATCTCCTCGACAGCCAGCTCCAGTGAGACGCGGCGGACGGTGGCGACGTGCTCGCGCTGGACGCCGACCGCCCAGGTGGCGAGCTCGTGGACGTCGGTGGCGCCGATCGTCTTGGACATCTGCTCGACGATCTCCCAGTGGCACAGCTCGCCGGCCTCGGCCATGCTGAGGAACTCGAAGCCGTCCAGGGCCTCGTCCTCGCCCGCGAGGTAGGTCTTCATCATCTCCGTGGCCTCGCCCTTCGTCTCGCGGCCCATCTCGCGGATCGCGGTCTTCTTGCCCTCGAGCCCATCGATCAGCGCGTCGGTGCGGCGCTCGGTCTCCGCGGCCTGCGCGTTCATCTCGCGCAGCTCTTTCTCGTAGGAGTCGGCGTCCTTCATCTTCGCGACCGTGTCGGTCGCGGTCTGCGCGGCCTGGGCCAGGCCCAGGACCTCGGCGAGCTTCTCGTCCAGCGGGGTCAGATCAGCCATGGTGCGACTCCTCAGCGAATTGGGGGACGCGGTTCCGTTACCCGTTGGGCGGCGGGTCTATCGCCCGGTGCCGCCGCCCGCGGTTTGACCGGACGAACGCCGGGATATCCCGCCTCGCATGTCATCGAAGGTGCTGTTGATCGTGGACATGATCAGCGACTACGCGTTCCCCGATGCGGAGCGGTTGGAGGAATCCGCGGCGCGCGCGGTGCCGTGCATCCGCCGCGCTCGCGATGTCGCCGATGGCGCTGGGCTGAGCGTCGTGTACGTGACCGACATCCAGGACCGGTGGCAGTGCTCGCCGGACGTGACGGTCGCCGCGGCTCTCGAGGGTCGTCGGCCGGACCTGGTGGAGCCGCTGCTGCCGCGGAGTCACGATCCGTTCCTGCACAAGGGCCAGCACTCCGCCTTCTACGGGACCCCGCTCGCCCACCTGCTGTACGAGACGCAGGCCGACGAGGTCGTGCTGACCGGCCAGGTGACCGATCAGTGCGTGCTCTACACCGCGCTGGACGCCCACGTCCGCCACTACGAGATCACCGTCCTGCGTGACGCGGTGGTCGACATGGACCCCGACCTCGGCGACGCCGCGGTGCGGATGATGGAGGAGAACATGGGCGCGCGGATCGTCGGCGTGGACGACTGGCGCGCTCAGCTCAGCCGAGATCCAGCGGCTTCGTCGCCGGACCGGTGAGGACCGCGCCGTCGGCGGCGAAGCGCGAGCCATGGCACGGGCAGTCCCACGAGTCCTCCGCGGTGTTCCAGCGCAACCGGCAGCCGAGGTGCGTGCAGGTCGGGCCGTCCCGATGCACGGTGTGGTCGACGACGAAGTGGCGCGCGTCCTTGGCGATCTCCTTCGCCACGCCCGGCGCGGCCTGGACGGGATCGAGGCGGTTGGAGTCGAACGCCGAGGCGAGCGGGTGGTCGCGGTCCCCGATCCGCGCCGACAGGATCTCGGCCGCCATCGTCGCGTTCGTCATGCCCCACTTGCGAAAGCCCGCCGCGGTCCACACGTGGCGGGAGAACGGGGTGTAGCGCCCGATGTAGGGCAGGCCGTCGGCCGGCTGCAGGTCGTGCGCCGACCAGTGGTGGGTGATCTCCGTCGCGCCGAACGCCTCGCGCGCGAATGTCTCCAGCGCGGCGTAGCGCCGGCGCGTGTCGGCTTCCTCGCCCGTCGCGTGGCCCTCGCCGCCGACGATGAGCAGCTCCTCGCCGTCGCGTCCGAGCGCGGCGCGCACGGAGCGGGTCGGCTGGTCGGCGCTGATGGCCATGACCTCCGGGATCCGCGGGGCGCGGGCGGCGATGCAGTAGGAGCGATTCGGCGTGAGGCGCGCGAAGAACAGGCCGCGGTCGAGGAACGGCATCAGCGTCGCGACGACGACGTCGTTCGCGCGGACGGACGCGCCCCCGGCGGTGTGCACGCGCGGTCCTCCGCGCTCGGAGAGCCCGGTCGCGCGCGTTTGCTCGTGGATCGTCCCGCCCGCGGCCACGAGCGCCTCGGCCAGCCCGAGCACGTACTTGCGCGAGTTCAGCTCGACCTGCTCCTCGATGCGCACGCCGGCGACGATCGGGTAGGGCAGCTCGGACTCGGTCACCAGGCGGACGGCGAGGCCGGCCTCGCGCGCGGCCTCGGCCTCGCGCTGGATCGTCGTCAGCTCGTCCGGATCGGTGACGTAGGTCATCGCCGGACGGCGCCGCAGGTCGGCGTCGATCCCCAGGCTCTCGACCAGGCGCGCGACGCGCTCCATCGCCGCGAGGTTGCCGCTCGCGTACGCGCGCGCGACCTGCGCGTCGTGCTTGGCGCGAAGCTCGGAGTAGGACGAGCCGTGCAGCGGCGTGACCTTGGCGGTCGTGTGGCCGGTCACCCCGCCGGCCACGACGTCCATCTCCAGCACGGCGACCGAGGCGCCCGCCTGGGCGCACAGCAGCGCGGTCGTGATCCCGAGGATGCCCCCTCCGACGACCGCGACGTCCACCGTGGCGTCGGCCGTCAGCGGCGGGTGGATCGGCGCGTCGGCGGTGGTGTCCATCCACAGCGACGCGGTGCGGTCGGTGAGCTCGGCCATGCGCGCGTCCCTACCCGCTCACGCACGCGTGATGCAGACCCGCGCTTCGGGTAGTCGGCCACGATGAAGATCGGCTACTTCCTGTCCTGCGAGGAGTTCGGGCCGCGCGACCTCGTCGACCAGGCGCGCCAGGCCGAGGAGGCGGGCTTCCACGCGCTGTGGATCTCCGACCACTTCCACCCCTGGAACGACGAGCAGGGGCACAGCCCGTTCGTGTGGTCGGTCATCGGCGCGGTCGCCGAGGCGACGAAGCTGCACATCACGACCGGCGTCACCTGCCCGACGACGCGCATCCATCCGGCGATCATCGCCCAGGCGGCCGCCACCAGCGCGGTCCTCAGCGAGGGGCGCTTCAGCCTCGGCGTCGGCACCGGCGAGGCGCTCAACGAGCACATCCTCGGCGACCCGTGGCCGGAGTCCGCCGTGCGCCGGGAGATGCTGGAGGAGGCGGTCGAGGTCATCCGCCTGCTCTGGGAGGGCGGGCAGAAGAGCCACCGCGGCGAGTACTACGACGTCTCCACCGCCCGCATCTACGACCTGCCCCAGACGCCGCCGCAGATCCTCGTGTCCGGCTTCGGTCCCAAGGCGATCGACCTGGCCGCGAGCATCGGCGACGGGTTCGTCACGACGACCCCCGACGCCGATGGGATCGCGCGGTACCGCTCCCGCGGCGGCACGGGCCCGGTCCACGCGGGCACGAAGGTCTGTTACGGGCCCGACGAGGAGGCGGCCCGCGCGACCGCCTACCGCCTGTGGCCCAACGAGGCTCTTCCCGGCGAGCTGGCCCAGATCCTCCCGACGCCCGCACACGTCGAGCAGGCCTGTGAGCTCGTCACGCCCGAGCGGTTGTCCACGCCCGTGGGGCCCGACATCGACCGGCACCTCGAGGCGCTCCAGGCCTACGCCGACGCGGGGGTCGACGAGCTCTACGTGCAGCAGATCGGCCCCGACCAGGAGCCGTTCTTCCGCGAGTGGGCGCCGCAGATGCTGGAGCGCTTCGCCTGAGGGGGGCCGCTAGGCCGACAGCGCGATCCCGATGCGGTGCGCCGCGTCCTGCACGTGGGCGCCGATCGTGCCCGTGCCGCCGCGGCGCAGGCGGCGGCTCGGGCCGACGACCGAGACGGCGGCCACCGCGCGCACGCCCTGCTCGTCGGTGACGAGCACCGGGGCGGCGACCGAGGAGATGCCCTCCTCGAGCTCCTCGTCGGTCGACGCGTACCCGCGCTCGCGGACCTGGACGAGGATCTCGCTCAGGCGGCGCGGGTCGACGACCGTGTAGCGCGTGCGGCGGATCAGCCCGGCCTCGAAGACGGTGCGGGCGACGGCCGGGTTGAAGGCGGCGACGGCGCGGCCCGAGCTCGACGAGTGGGCGGGCACGCGGCGCCATGCCTCCCCGTGGAAGCGCAGGTCCAGGTTCTGGGCCTCGAAGCGGTCGAGGAACAGGATCTCGGCGCCGACGGGGATGCCGAGCTGCACCAGGTCGCGGACGCGGTCGCGCAGGTCGGCGAGGATCGGCACGCTGATCTCGAACAGGTTGAGGCGGAACAGCGCGAGCTGGCCGTACTCGAACAGGCGCAGGCCGAGGCGGTAGCGGCCCCCCTCGCGACGCTCGAGGATGCCGCGCGAGGCCATCACCGCGAGCATCCGGCTGGCCGTGCTCTTGGCGATGCCGACCTCCCGCGCAACGGCGCTGGGGCCGAGCTCGGGCGTGAGGGCGAAGCAGTCGAGGATCGAGAACGCGATCGAGACCGATCGCAGCGAATCCTCCTCGGCAGCGGCCATGTGACCCAGCGTACGCGACCGTTCGCCAGGGGCGAACGCAGCGCTTCGCGGCGGCGCCCGCGAGCGGTACCTTCGGGCTCGTCGGCGCAGGGGTGGCCGGCGAGAGAGAGGAGAGACGATGTCCGCGCAACCCGCTGTCGCGCCCGCGTGCCCGCACGCCGAGCTCGCCCGCGACTTCGAGCCGTTCGACCTGGCCGACCCGTTCGCCTTCTACGCCCGTGCGCGGGCGCAGGCGCCGGTCTTCTACAGCGAGGAGCTCGACTACTGGGTCGTCACGCGCTACGAGGACATGCGCGAGATCTTCCGCGACCCCGCGACCTTCTCCTCGGAGAACACGCAGGCGCCGTTCAAGCCGCGCCCGGCCGAGGTCCAGCAGGTCCTCGACGATGGCGGCTTCTCCGTCGTCACCGGCCTCTCCGGCAAGCAGCCTCCCGACCACACGCGGCTGCGGGGGTTCATCAAGAAGGCGTTCACGCCGCGGCGCGTGGCCGAGCTGGAGCCCGAGATCCGCGCGATCGCGATCCGCATGATCGACCGCTTCGCCGATCGCGGCCACGCCGACCTCGTCACCGAGTTGGCGCATGAGCTGCCCGCGCTGGTCATCTTCCGCATGCTCGGCGTCCCCGACGAGGACGTCCCGAAGGTCAAGGAGTGGGCGCAGAGCCGGGTCTACATGAACTTCGGCGACCAGCCCGTCGCCGAGCAGGCCCATCATGCCGAGAACCTGGTCCGCTACTGGCGCTACTGCCAGGACCTCGTCCAGGCGCGCTTCGACGAACCGCGCGACGACCTGCCCGGCGAGCTGGCCCGCATCTACCAGCAGGGCGACCAGACCCTGACCCCCGACGAGATCGCCGCGCTCGTCTACGGCCAGCTGACCGCCGGCCACGAGACCACGACCGCGCTGCTGTCCACCGGCCTCAAGGAGCTCCTGCATCAGCGGGATGCCTGGGACGCGATCTGCGCCGATCCCGAGCGCATCCCCGCCGCGGTCGAGGAGCTGTTGCGCCTGAGCACCCCGGTCTTCGCGTGGAAGCGCCTCACGAAGAGGCCCGCGACGATCGGCGGCGTGGACCTGCCCGAGGGGACGAACGTCCTGCTCCTGCTCGGATCGGGCAACCACGACGAGACCGTCTTCCCCGACCCCGAGCGCATCGACCTGGAGCGCGACAACGCCAGCCGCCACCTGTCGTTCGGGCTGGGGATCCACTTCTGCCTGGGCGCGCCGCTCGCCCGGCTGGAGGCCAAGGTCGTGCTCGAGGAGCTCACCGCGCGCCTGCCCGCGATGGTGCTCGTCGAGGAGCAGCCGTTCGACTTCAACGCGAACGCCACCTTCCGCGGGCCGGCGCACGTGCTCGTGGAGTGGCCGCTGGGCTCCGAGGCCGCGCCGGCGCCCGCGTCCGACAGCGCGTACGCGGTGCCGTTCGCCGACTGCGACCCGCAGGACGTCGCGACGATCGGCGGCAAGGGCGCGAGCCTGGCCAGCCTGACCGCCGCCGGGCTGCCCGTCCCGCCCGGCTTCGTCATCACGACCGCCGCCTTCGACGCCACCCGCGCCCGCGACGGTGTCCAGTCCGACATCGCCACCGCGCTGGAGCCGCTGGACGGCGCCGACGTGATGGCACTCGAGCTCGGCGCGGCCGCCGTGCGCGCGCGGCTGGAGGGCGCCGAGCTGCCCGACGACGTCGCCGTGGCGATCCGCGCCGGCTACCGGGCGCTGTGCGGCGCCGAGGGCCCCGGCGCCGAGGACGTCCCCGTCGCCGTGCGCTCCAGCGCCACCTCCGAGGACTCCGCCGACGCGAGCTTCGCCGGCCAGCAGGACACCTACCTGTGGATCGTCGGCGAGGACGCCGTGCTGCAGCACGTCCGACGCTGCTGGGCCAGCCTCTACTCGGCCCGCTCGATCGCCTACCGCCGCGACCACGCGATCGCCGAGGACGACGTGCGCATGGCCGTCGTCGTCCAGCGGATGGTCGACGCGCGCGCGGCCGGCGTCGCGATGACGCTGGACCCCGTCACCGGCGACCGCACGCGGATCGTCATCGACGCGAGCTTCGGCCTGGGCGAGACGGTCGTCAGCGGCACGGTCACTCCCGACAACTACGCGCTGGACAAGGTCATGCTCGAGGTCGTCGCGACCACGATCTGCCCCAAGGAGATCGAGCTGGTGGCCGACGTCGCGGGCCGCTGCGTCGTCGAGCGCACGGTCGACCTCGAGCGCCAGCTCACCCCGGCGCTGACGCCCGAGCAGGTCCGCGCCGTGGCCGAGCTGGCCAAGCGCGCCGAGCGTCACCACGGCTGTCCGCAGGACGTCGAGTGGGCGGTCGACCAGGACGACGCGGTGCTGCTGCTGCAGAGCCGTCCCGAGACGGTGTGGAGCAGGCGCGCGGCCGAGATGAAGGACAAGCCGAAGACGCCGAGCCTCTACGCCACCGGCCTGACGAGCATGGCGCACACCCTGATCAACCCCCTGGCCGCGAGGAGAGAAGCGGATGTCAACGACTGAGGTCAACCGGTTCGTCAGCCCCTACGACGATCCGGCGCCCGAGGGGGCCCAGGGCTGGGAGGAGCTGTACCCGTACTACGTGCGCTTCCGCGAGGACCGGCGCGAGTTCGAGGAGAGCCGCTTCTGGTTCGCCGACCTCCAGCACTGGCCCACCGTGTTCAAGCCGTTCGACGCGATCACGGTCGAGTTCGCGGTCAAGTGCCTGGGCCAGTACAACACGCGCCACCTGCTGATCCCGCCGGCCAACGGGATCGACTACCGGGTCCACAACGGCTACATCTACATGAGCCCGGTGCCGGTGGCCGAGGAGGACATCCCCGCGCGCGTGCCGCAGTTCATGGAGCGCGCCGGGCACTACTTCGCCAACTGGCCGACGCTGCTGGAGAACTGGGATCGCAAGATCCGCCGCGTGATCGCCGACCTCGAGGCGCTGGAGTTCGAGCCGCTGCCGGAGGTCGTGCCGCTGGAGTGGATCCAGGAGGGGCGCGGGCTGGACAACACCTTTGCGCTGACGACGAACTACAACCGCGCGATCGAGCTCTGTTACGAGGCATTCCAGTACCACTTCGAGTTCCTCAACCTCGGCTACGTCGCCTACCTGGACTTCTTCGCGTTCTGCAAGGAGGCGCTGCCCGGTGTCGCCGATCTGGGCATCGCGAAGATGGTCCAGGGCATCGACGTGGTGCTGTTCCGTCCCGACGCCGAACTGCGCACGCTCGCGCGTCTGGCCATCGAGCTCGAGGTCGCCGACGCGCTGATCTCCGGTGATGTCGTGGTCGACGACCTCCTCGCCGCCGTCGGGGCGCGCCCGCGCGGAGCCGAGTGGCTCGCGGCGTGGGAGGCGGCCAAGGACCCGTGGTTCAACTTCTCGTCGGGCAACGGGATGTACAGCACCGATCGCGTGTGGCTGGACCACCTCGAGATCCCGCTCGGCTTCGTGCGCGACTACGTCCGGCGCCTGC
>JAOPZL010000308.1 GCA_025964175.1 Solirubrobacterales bacterium | reverse complement strand
GCGCGTCGTGCGGACGGGGCAGCTTGGCCGCCTCGCGCGGACCGGGCGGCGGGTGCGCTTCCCGCAGGTGCAGCCGCGGCCGGGCCGTCCTGGGCATAGCCCGCCGCCGGAGCGCCGGCGGTGCCCGGCGTCGCGGCGCGGTACGGGACGGGAGACCAGGTGTCCTCGTGGCCGGGACGCACCGCGCGGAGCACCAGCTTGACGGGCAGGAGCGCAAGGTTCACACCGAGCTCGACCGCGCCCTTGGCGAGCAGGGCCACCCGCTCGGCTTCTTCTCGATCCATGCCGCTCACCTTTCCGGCGGGACGTCCGGCGAAACGCGGGTACCGCGCTCAGCGCGAGGCGAGCCGGGTCTTGAGGGTCTCGATCGCCTCGACCGGGCCGGGGTCGGTGCCCGCGAGCACCGCGAGGTACAGCGCGACGAGATCGCCGAGCAGCACCAGCGACATCACCCGCTCGACCGTTCCCTGGCCGAGCGTCGGGATGCGCTGCACGGTATGGGCGCCGGCGGCGATCAGCTCGCTGGTCAGCTCGATGCGGTCGCCGATGCGCGGGTGGTTGTCGGCGTCGTCGAGGAAGACCGCCGAGAACCGGCCCTGGCCCGCGGCGCCCTGCCAGCCGGCGAGCTCGTTGTGGTCGAGCTCGGGCAGCTCCGACGAGAAGGCCAGCTGCTTGGCCATCTCGTTGATCTGGGTCTTCCAGCGGTAGGCGATCGGGGTCGTCAGGCCGGTGCCGGCGATGACCGGGACCGAGCCCGCAAGCGCCAGCGCGAGGCTCTTGGCCGGGCTGTCGGCCGCGGCGTCCGGACCCCACTGGGCGCAGAGCTCATCGAGATGGGCGGCGGCGACGTCGACCTGGCTGGCCACCCGCGGCGCCGCGCCGCAGGCGGCGGCGACCTCGAGCGCGGCGACCGTCATGTAGCCGACCGCGGCGCGTGGCTGGAAGCCGCCGGGCACCGGGATCACCGGGACGTCGTCGTTGCGGGCGGCGTCGGCGAGGTCACCCCCGGTGGTGATGACCACGCGGCGGGCGCCGAGGAAGCCCGCGGCCTCGTAGGCGGCGAGCGTCTCCTCGGTGTTGCCCGAGTAGGACGCGCACAGCACGGTCACCTCGGGCGTGACCCAGGAGGGCAGGCCGTAGCCGCGGGCCGAGAGGATCGGGCGCGAGAGCTGGTCGCCGAGGCAGGCGCGTGCGAGCTCGCCGCCGATGGCGGAGCCGCCCATGCCGGCGACCACCAGGCCGCCGGGCGAGTCCCAGCCCTGGAGGTTGGCCGAGTCGACCCGCCACAGCGCGTCACGCAGGTGCTCGGGGAGGTCGAGGATGTCGGCCAGCTGACCGGTCGCGTCGACGGCGTCGACCGCTTCGGAGCTGAGCGCGTCGGTGTCCACAGAGCCGCTCATCAGAACTTCAGTCCCCCATCCGGGATCTCGACGCCCGGGAAGACCCGCGCGCCCCGCGTCACGACGTTGTCGGCGCCGATCCGGACACCCTCCCCCAGGACCGCGCCGTCGGTGATCTGGGTGTTGTCGCCGATCACGGCGCCGGCGGCGACGATGCAGCCGCGCAGGACGCAGTGGCGCCCGATGCGGGCGTCCGCGTGCACGACGGACGTCTCGATGGTCGAGCCCTCCCCCACCTGCACGCCCTCGGCGAGCACGACGAGCGGGCCGACGGTGGCGCCATGACCGATGTCCACGCCGGCCTCGACCAGCGCGGGCGGGACGACCCGGCCCGTGATCGTCGCACCGTCCGCGACCGCGAGGAACCCGTCCCCGAGACGTTGTTGGACCGCCGTGCGGACCTTGCCGTCGAGGATGTCGAACGTGCCCTGGAGATAGCGATCGGGTGTGCCGATGTCCATCCAGTAGGCCTCGTGCTCGAAGCCGTAAAGCCCGTTGCCGACCAGGCGCGGCCAGATCTCTCGCTCGATCGACACGTTCTGGTCGGCGGGGACCATGTCGAGGATCGAGCGCTCCAGGACGTAGGCCCCCGCGGAGATCATGTTCGTGTCGATCTGGTCGGCGGACGGCTTCTCGACGAACTCGCGCACCGCGCCGTCGCCCAGGATCCGCACCAGCCCGTAGGCCGACGGGTCGTCCACGGGCACGAGCCCGAGCGTCCCGACCGCACCGGTCCGCTCGTGCTGGGCGATCTGGGCGCTCAGGTCGAGATCGGTGAGGACGTCCCCGTTGAGCATCAGGAAGCGCTCGTCCAGGAGGTCCTCGGCGTACTTGAGCGCGCCGGCCGTCCCGCGCGGATCGGGCTCCTCCACGAAGCGCAGGCGGATCCCGTAGCCGGAGCCGTCGCCGAGCACGTCGCGCACCGCCGTGGCCAGGAAGCCGCACGACATGATCACGTCGTCGACGCCGTGGCTGACGAGCCACTCGAGCATGTAGGCGATGAACGGCCGGTCGACCAACGGCACGACCGGCTTGGGCACGTTCGAGGTCAGCGGCCGCAGCCGCGTTCCCTCGCCGCCGACCAGGATCACCGCCTGCATCTCAGCCCCGTCCGATTCCCTCGTAGGTGAGTCCAGCGGCGCGGACGGCTGCGGGGTCCAGCGCGTTGCGTCCGTCGATCAGCACCGTCCCGCCCATCCCGTCGGCCACCGCGCTCCAGTCCAGGTCGCGGAACTCCTGCCACTCGGTCACGAGCACGACGGCATCGGCGCCGTCCACGGCAGCCAGGGCGTCGGACGCCAGCGTGACCCCCGGCAGCAGCTTGGCCGCTTCCTCATCGGCGACCGGGTCATAGGCCACGACGGTCGCGCCGTCGGCCTGCAGCCGCGCGCTCAGCACCAGCGAGGAGGCCTCGCGCATGTCGTCGGTGTTGGGCTTGAACGCCAGCCCCAACAGCGCGATGCGCTTGCCGATCAACGTCCCCAGGTGCTTCTGCAGCTTGGAGATCACCCGGCGCTTCTGCAGCTCGTTGACCTCGATCACCGCGTTGAGCAGCTGGAAGTGATAGCCCGAGTTGCCGGCCAGCTGCTTCAGCCCCAGCACGTCCTTGGGAAAGCACGAACCGCCGAAGCCGATCCCGGCCTGCAGGAACTTCGGGCCGATCCGGTCGTCCAGGCCCATCCCCCGCGCGACCTCGATCACGTCGGCGCCGGTCTCCTCACACACGTTGGCGATCTCGTTGATGAACGAGATCTTCGTCGCCAGGAACGCGTTGGCGGCCAGCTTGACCATCTCCGCCGACGCGATGTCCGTGCGCACCAGCGGCGCCTCCAACGGCGAATACAGCTCGACGACCGCATCGCCGGCCCAGTCCCCGTCATCGCCGACCACGACCCGGTCGGGCGACAGGAAGTCCTCGATCGCCGCGCCCTCCTTCAAGAACTCCGGACACGACACGTATCGGAAGTCGCCCTTGCCCTGCTCGGCGAAGAACCGCTTGATCGACGCCCCGGTCCCCACCGGCACGGTCGACTTCATGATCAACGCGTGATGATCGGACGCCGGCATCGACGCGACGACCGCGCGCACCGCGCTCAGATCCGGATCCCCGGAGTACGTCGGCGGCGTCCCCACCGCCACGAACAGCAGCCGCGCATGCTCCAGCGCGTCGGCGATGTCGGTGGAGAAATGCAGACGCCCGCGATGCTTCTGGACCAGATCCGCCAACCCCGGCTCATAGATCGGGATCTCCCCGCGCCGCAGCCGCTCGATCTTCTCCGCATCGATGTCGATGCACCACACCTCGTTGCCCAGCTCCGCAAATCCGGCAGCTGTGACGAGGCCAACGTATCCGGTGCCTACGACACCAATCGGTTCCCTGGTAGCCATGAAGCGCCGCAGGCTATCGGGCGCGTCAGGTCCCCACCAGGCTCAGCGACTGGGCGATGCCGATCATCTGCTTGTTGGTCAGCGTCTGCAGCAGCGTGTTGGAGATCCAGTACACGCCGCCCTTCGTCCGCCACGAGATCAGGCGCAGTCGATCGCCGTCGTAGAAGTAGTCCAGGCGCCGACCGCGGATGCGGTGCGACTCGCTCGGGTTGTCCAGGATCGGGGGCGCCTTCCAGTTCGTGCCCTCGACGCCGTAGTACTGGCCGAGCCCCTGCGCGCTGACGACGAGGCGGTACGCCTTGTAGCGGTGGCCCCCGCGGTCCTCGATCAGGTAGGAGCGGGGGCTGACCTGGTCGTTGACGTAGTTGGAGCCGGCCGCGGCGAGCTTCGGGTAGTAGACCTGCAGGACGCCGCCGGCGCGCCGGATCTTCGAGAGCCCGACGGCCACCTGGATCGCTTGGTCCTCGGCCATCGTGGCGTTGTCGAACGTCCCCGGGTAGGTCGTCGAGGACTTCCGGCGGTTCGTCTTCTTGCGCCGGGCGGCGTCGTCGGCGCGCGGCTTCGGCGTCCCGCGGGCGCCGCTGGAGGCCTTCCCCTGGAGGAACTCCCGGACCGTGTCCTGCACCTGCTGGGGCGAGGCGGTCACGTACTCCTGCCCGATGTCGGACCGGAAGTGGACCTCCTGCACCGGGTTCTGCGCCGACTCGTAGCCGAGCTTCAGCAGCCGCAGGATCGCGTCGGTGCCGCGGATGTCGGTCTGGGTCGACCGGGCGAAGATCTTCAGCAGCTCGTCGCGATCGCTGAGCAGCTTGGAGACGCCGACCTGGTCCTTGGCCTGGCGCAGGAAGTCCTGCTGGCGCGCTGCGCGCACGAGGTCGGTGTCGAAGTGGCGGTAGCGGACGTAGTCCAGCGCCTTGGCCCCGCACAGCTTCTGGTAGCCGGGCTTGATGTTGATCGTCGCGTAGTCGGTGGCCGAGCCGTTGGGCGGGTTGTTGTCGTTGTAGTAGCGGCGGTCGACGTCGACGTAGACGCACTTCAGCCGATCGACCGCGTCGCGGAACCCGCTGAAGTTCATGTTCACGACGTGGTTGATCTTGATGCCGAGCAGCGCCTTCACCGTCTTGACGGTCAGGCCGGGGCCACCGAGGGCGTACGCGGCGTTGATCTTGTCGGTGACCAGCCCGTTCTTCGTCGGGATCTCGGCCTTGAGGTCACGCGGGATCGACATGATCGCGGTCGCGCCGCGGCCCGGATCGAGGCGCAGCAGGATGATCGTGTCCGACCGGGACGGGTTCTTCTGCTTGATGTCGATGTAGCGGCGGTCGGAGCCGAGCACGAGGATCGTCTGCGGCTTGCCCGAGGCGACGTCGTCCAGCGCGGTCGAGGTGCCCTGCGGAAGGGGCACGCTGTTGCGGTCGAAGATGTCGGCGACCTGCTTGACCTGGAGCAGCGCCGCGGTCGCCGTCGCGCCCGCCGAGCACGCCACGATCAGGGCGCCGGCCAGGAGGTAGCGCCAGATCAGACCCCGCCCCGGACGCGGCGGCTTCTCCGGCGCCGGCGATGGAGCCGGCGCGCCGTACACCGCCATCTAGGCGAGCCCGCCCTCGACCGCGCGGAGCCCCGGGTCGTCGGCCTCGCGGCCCAGCCGCGCGGGCAGGTCCTGCACGAAGGTGCGCAGCGCCTGGCGATAGCGGGCCAGGGAGCTGATCGACACCCACTCCTCGGGGCCGTGGTGCCCGGCGCCGGTCGGGCCGAACTCGACCGCCGGGATGCCCGCCTGCAGGAAGGAGACCGCGTCCGACGCACCGTCGCGGCCGATCGACAGCGCGTCCCCGTCGACCGCCCGCCCGACCGCGTCGCGCAGGGCGAGCACGTACGGGTTGCGGCGCGACACGATCGCCGGCACGCGCGTGAAGCAGCGCACGATGCCCATGTCGGGGATCGCCCGGATCTGGGCGAGGATCTCGCCCGGGTCCTGGTTGGGCAGGTAGCGGATGTCGACGTCGATCCCGCACGAGTCGGGCACCTTGTTGAACGCGTCGCCGCCCATGATCCGGGCCAGGTTGATCGACGGGCGGTCGAACAGGTCCGAGCTCATGCGACTGAACGGGAGCGTCTCGATGCGGCGGAAGACGTCGAAGGCCTTGAGGATCGCGTTGTCGCCCAGCCACGGCGTGGAGCCGTGCGCGGCGGTGCCGTGGACCTCGACGCGGATGGCGAGGACGCCCTTGGCCTGGACCCCGATGTGCAGGTCGGTCGGCTCGCCGGTGAGCGCGAAGTCGGCATCGCCGAGCGGCCCGGCGACGAGCGCGTCGATCGAGCGCGACTCGACGTCGTCGGACTCCTCGTCGGGGACGCAGACGAAGCGCACGTTGACCGCCTGCTGCTCGGCGACGTCGCGCATCGCCAGCATCATCGCGGCGAGCGCGCCCTTCATGTCGTAGGCGCCCCGGCCGTAGAGGCGGTCGCCCTCCGTGCGCGGCTCGAACTGGCCGGCGCGCGCGGGCACGACGTCGACATGGCCGTGGAAGACGACGCGCGGCGCGTCGGGCGGACCGACCTCGGCCAGGATGACCGGCAGACCCTTGTGGGCCTCGTCGACGACCCGGATGTCCCGGGCCTCGAGCCACCCCTTGACGAACCCGGAGGCGGCGCGGATGCCGTCGGCGGTCGAGGTGTCGTACGTGATGAGGCGCTCGGCCAGCAGGCGCTCGTCCATCGCACGCAGGCTAGTGGCGCTCGCCGTCTACCAGGTCTTGATGCGCTCGCGCGCGGCCCGCTGCCCCGCCCGCAGGCGCGCGCCGAGGACCGAGGCGCCGCCCGCGTGGACGCGGACCGGGTTGAGGTCCCCCTCGTGCAGCTCGGGCACGTCCTCGAAGAGCCGGGTGAGCCGCAGCATCACGTCGGCGAGCGCGTCGCGGTCCAGCGCCGGCCCGATCCGGTCGGCGCTCAGCCAGGCCGCGACGACGGGCGACTCGGCCAGCATCTCGGCGGCGTCGAGGTCGGTGTCGGGTGCCAGGCGGAACGCGACGTCACCGGCGAGGCCCGCGTTGCGCCCACCCGCGCCGACGCCCGTGACCACGCCGAGATCCTCGCGGTTGACCGCGCCGACGAGCACGTCGGCGCCCGCCTCGGCCAGCGGCTGCACCCATGCGCCATGCCACTCGCGCCCCCCGCGCTGGACGCGGTCGATGAGCGCCTCCCAGCCGGCGCGCAACGCGGTCTCGCCCTCCAGCCCGAGGAGCACGGCGTCGAGGTCGTCGGGCGATGCGGGCGGCGGGAAGATCGCCTTCAACACGGCTGGGGCGGTCAGTGCCTGCGCGGCGGCGACGGCCTCGTCGGGCGTCGTGCAGCGGGTCGAGCGCAGGACCGGGATCCCGTAGGAGCCGAGCAGCTCGTCGACCTCCTCCTTGGCCAGCCAGCGGTCCTGCGCCCCGTCCAGAGCGGTGAGGACCCGGGCGCGGGCGGCCTCGGGGTCGACGTCGTCCAGCGTGAACGGCTGGCCCAGCGGCCGCGAGAGCCAGTCGCGGCGGTCCGCGGCCAGCGAGAGGACGGCGGCGCATGCCTCGGGAAAGCGGAAGTTCGGGACGGTGCCGCGGGCGGCGGCCATGCGGCCGTCGGCGCGGACGATGGAGGCGACGACCGGCTTGGCGCGCGGCGGCTGCGCTCCGTCCTCGGCCGCCGGCTCCAGGCAGTCGAGCAGCTCGTCGGGCGACACCCCCGCGAGGTCGACGCTGAGCACGATGACCGCGTCGACGGCCTCGTCGGCGAGCACGAGCTCGACGGCCGCGCGCATGTCGGCCGGGGTGGCGGAGATGCCGAGGTCGACGGGGTTGCCCCAGCGGTCGGCGCGGGGGACCGCACGCTGCAGGGCCTGCGAGGTCGCCGGCGCGACCTGCGCGACGGTCAGCCCGCGGCTCAGGCAGGCATCGGCGGCGAGGGTGCCCAGGCCGCCGGAGTTGGTGACCACGCCGATCGCCCGACCGCCCGGCAGCGGCTGGCGCTCGAGCAGCGCGGCCGCGTCGAACAGCGCCTGGGCGCCCTCGACCCGCAGCACGCCGGCCTGGCGGAAGAGCGCGTCGAAGACCGCCTCGCCGCGCAGCGCGCGCCCCGTGACCGAGCCGTCGCTGCCGGCGCCCGAGCCGTCGCGCTGGCCCTTCACGGCGACGACCGGCTTGCGCCGCGAGACCCGCCGCGACAGCGTCGAGAAGCGGCGCGGGTTGCCGAACGACTCCATGTAGAGCACGATCGCGGCGACGCGCTCGTCGTCCTCCCACCACTCGAGCAGGTCGTTGGTGGAGACGTCGGCGCGGTTGCCCAGCGTGACGAACGAGGCGACGCCGAGGCCGCGCCCGATCGCCTGGCCGAGCAGGCCGATGCCGAGCGCGCCCGACTGCGAGGAGATCGCCAGCCGCCCCGGCTTGGGCCGCAGCGTGCCGAGCGTCGCGTTCAGCGAGACCGCGGGGTCGGTGGAGAGCACGCCCAGCGAGTTGGGGCCGATCAGCCGCACGCCGTGGTCGCGGGCGAGGTCGAGCAGCGCCTCCTCCCGCTCGCGCCCCTCCGCGTCGCGCTCGGCGAAGCCGGCCGAGACGACGATCAGGCCGCGCACCCCGGCCTGCGCGGCGTCACGCGCCACCTCGAGCACCTCGGTCGCCGGGACGGCGAGCACGGCGAGGTCGGGCGTGTCGGGGATCTCGGAGACGCGCGGGTAGGCGCGCACGGAGTGCACGACGCGCGCGTGGCGGTTGACCGGGGTGGCGATCCCGGCGAACCCGGCGTCCAGCAGGTTGGCGAAGATCGCCCCGCCGACCGATCCAGCCGCGTTGGAGGCGCCGACGACCGCGACCGCCCCGGGGGCCAGCAGCGGGCGCAGCGAGGCGACCGTCGCCTCGTGGTCGCGCTCGGCGATCCGCTCGGCCAGCCGCTCCGTCGGGCGGATGTCCATCGTCAGCTCGGTCACGCCGTAGCTCGTCTCGCGGCGCACCCCGAAGCCGGCCGAGGAGAAGACGCCGAGCATGCGGCGGTTCTCGGCCATGACCGAGGCGTCGAAGCGGTCGATGCCGTTCTCGGCCGCGTAGGCGGCCAGCTGCTCGAGCATCCGCGTCCCCAGCCCGCGTCCCTGCTCGGAGGCGAGCACGGCGAACGCGACCTCCGCCGCTCCCAGCTCGCGCAGCCGCTCGTACCCGGCCACGGCGACGATCTCGCCACCGCGATGGGCGAGCAACGCCACCCGGTTGACCTCGTCGGCGGCGGCGTAGTGGGCCGCCACGCGATCCGAGCGAACGTGCCCGTGGAAGCGCAGGTAGCGGCTGTCGGGATCGAGGCGGTCGAAGAAGTCCTTGATCGCCTCCTCGTCCGCGGGAACCGGTGCGCGCAGGCGCAGGACGCTGCCGTCTCGGAGGATGACGTCGCGGACGAGGGCGGGCATACCACGATCAGGGTATGGGCGCGGGTAATCTGCCGCCTACCGTGAGGCGGATCGGCGCTGCTGGCGCAGGGCGAGCAGCGTCCGCTGCTGGTCGTCGACGACCTGCACTGGGTCGACGCGCCCTCGCTGCTGTTCCTGGCCCAGCTCGCCGCGCGCGGCGACGAAGCGCCAGGTGCCCGGCAAACACGGAGCGTCTCGGCCGTAGCTCACCCTCAGGTCGAGGATGAGCCCGAGCGGCTCTGGGCCTCGCGCTCGCGCTCGCGCAGCTCGATGCGGAGGATCTTGCCGGTGAGCGTCTTGGGCAGCGAGTCGACGAACTCGACGCGCCGCGGATAGGCATAGGCCGAGTGGCGATCGCGCACGAACGTCCCGATCTCGCGGCCCAGCTCCTCGGACGGCGCGTGGCCGGCGGCCAGGACCACGAAGGCCTTGACGATCGTCCCCCGGCGCTCGTCGGGCGAGGCCACGGCCGCGGCCTCGGCCACCGCGGGATGCTCCAGGCACGCCGACTCCACCTCGAACGGCCCGATCCGGTACCCCGCGGAGATGATCACGTCGTCGGCCCGGCCCGCGTACCAGACGTAGCCGTCCTCGTCCTGCGTCGCGGCGTCCTTCGTGTGGAACCAGTCGCCACCGAACGTCGCCTCCGAGGCGGCGTCGTTGTTCCAGTAGCCCAGCGGCCAGTGCGGGTTCGTGTGGGCGCGCAGGCAGATCTCCCCGCGTTCGCCCCGTGCCACGGGCTGCTCGTCCTCGTCGAGGATCGCGACGTCCCAGCCCGGCATCACCCGGCCCATGGAGCCCTCGCGGACCTCCATCCACGGGAAGTTGGCGGCCAGCGGGTAGCCCTCGCTGAGCCCGTAGTAGTCCAGGACGGTGACGTCGTACTGGTCGCGGAACCAGCGGATCGCCTCGGGGTTCAGCGGCTCGCCCGCGGAGCAGACGATCCGGAACCGCTGCGGATAGCGCTCCCGCGCGTCCTCGATCGACATCATCGAGCGGATCGCCGTCGGCGTGCCGAACACGTTCGTGACCGCGTGGCGCGAGAGGAAGGCGAGCTGGCGGTGCGGATCGAACCCGCCCTCACGCTGAAGCACCGCCTGGACGGCGCCGTAGCGCCACGGCCCGAGCAGCGGGCAGATCCCGGCCGCCCACGCCCATTCCCCCATGCCGTGGAAGATCTCCCCGTCGCGCACGTCGTGGCAGTACTCGAACTCCTCGTGGGCGAGCAGGTAGCGATGGGCGTGGAGGATGCCCTTGGCCAGCCCGGTGGTGCCCGAGGTGTAGTAGAGCTGGGCCGGGTCGTCGGCCTTCGTCTGCACGGTGGGGAAGTCGGTCGGCTGGGCGGCGGCCTCGTCGAGCAGCAGGACCGGCGCACCCAGCGCGGCGAAGCGCTCGGCGTTGTCGGCGTCGGTGATCAGCACGCGAGCGCCGGAGTCGTCCAGGCGATGGCGGATCCCCTCGTCGCCGTACAGGACGGACATCGACAGCAGGATCGCCCCGCTGCGATAGACGGCCAGGAACGTCGCGGCGGCGTCCGGGGTGGCCGGCAGGGTCACCGCGACGCGATCGCCCGGCTCGATCCCGTGGGAGGCGAGCAGGTGGGCGATCTGATTGGAGCGGTCCTGCAGCTCACCCCACGTGACCTCGGTGACGACGCCCGCCGGGTCCTCGTGGATCATCGCCAGCTTCTCGCGGGGGTGGCGATCGCAGACGTCTTGGGCAATGTTGTAGCGCTCGGGCACGTCCCAGCGGTGAGCGGCCACGACCTCGTCGTATCTGGACATCTCTCTCCTCCTGTACCCGCGTTTCGCGCAACGGCTCCGCGTCGTAGCAAACCACTTGGCGCCCACCCGCGGCGCCGCAAAAACGCGAAGGGCCCCGCCGGTCGGCAGGGCCCTTCGAGAAACGTCGTGGTCCGGCGGCGCTATTCGGCGCTGGTGCCGGAGATGCGCAGGAACGCCTCCCAGCGGCGCTTGTCGCGCTGGGCGGCGCGCTCGGCCTCGCTGCCCTCCTCGGCGTCCGACAGGGCCTGCTCGGCCTTGCGCAGACGCTCCTGGAGGTCGGAGCCGTTCAGCTCGCCCGGCTCGTGAGCCTCCTCGACGAGGACCAGGGCGTGGTTGTCGGCCACCTGCAGGTAGCCCTCGCCCTGGGCGAAGCGCACGATGTCCGAGTCGGACCGGTAGAGCCGCAGCTCGGTCGGGTCGAGCATCGCCAGCAGCGGCTGGTGATGCGCGAGCACGCCGATCGACCCCACCGAGGTGCGCGTCGAGAGCATCTCGACCTCGTCCTTGAAGACCTCCCCCTCAGGGGTGAGGACCTCGACGGTGAACTTGGACTTGGCCATGGTCGGCTACGCCTTGTTCGCGGCCTCGACGACGTCGTCGATCGTGCCCTTGAGCAGGAAGTGCGACTCCGGAACGTCGTCGTGCTTGCCCTCGAGGATCTCCGTGAAGCCACGGATCGTCTCGGCGATCGGGACGTACTGCCCGGGCGTGCCCGTGAACTGCTCGGCCACGTGGAACGGCTGCGACAGGAAGCGCTCGATGCGACGGGCGCGACCGACGACGAGCTTGTCCTCGTCGGAGAGCTCGTCGATGCCGAGGATCGCGATGATGTCCTGCAGCTCCTTGTAGCGCTGCAGGATCTCCTTGACCCGGTTGGCGACGTTGAAGTGCTCCTCGCCGAGGATGTCGGGCTTGAGGATCGTCGACGACGAGTCCAGCGGGTCGACGGCCGGGTAGATCCCCTTCTCGGAGATCGCCCGCGACAGCGACGTCGTGGCGTTCAGGTGGGCGAACACCGAGGCCGGAGCCGGGTCGGTGAGGTCGTCGGCCGGCACGTAGATGGCCTGCACCGAGGTGACCGAGCCCTTGCGCGTCGACGTGATGCGCTCCTGCAGCTGGCCCATCACCGTCTCCAGCGTCGGCTGGTAGCCGACCTGCGACGGCATGCGGCCCAGCAGCGCGGAGACCTCCGAGCCGGCCTGCACGAACCGGAAGATGTTGTCGATGAACAGGAGCACGTCCTGGCCCTCGACGTCACGGAAGTACTCGGCCATCGTCAGCCCCGACAGCGCCACGCGCATGCGGGCTCCGGGAGGCTCGTTCATCTGACCGAAGACGAGCATCGTCTTGTCGATGACGCCCGACTCCTTCATCTCCATCCAGAGGTCGTTGCCCTCGCGGGAACGCTCTCCCACGCCCACGAAGGCCGACAGGCCGCCGTGCTCCTGGGCGAGGTTGTTGATGAGCTCCTGGATGAGGACGGTCTTGCCCACGCCCGCGCCGCCGAACAGGCCGACCTTGCCGCCCTTGGCGTACGGCGCCCGCAGGTCGACGACCTTGATGCCGGTCTCGAACATCTCGGTCGTCGGGGTCAGGTCCTCGACGGTCGGGGCGCTGCGGTGGATCGGCCAGCGCTCCTCCACCTCGATCGGGTCGCCGAGGTCGATCGGGTCGCCGAGCAGGTTGAAGATGCGCCCGAGGGTCACGCGACCGACGGGCACGGTGATCGGGCCGCCGGTGTCGACGACCTCGGTCCCGCGCGACAGGCCGTCCGTGGTGTCCATGGCCACGCAGCGCACGCGATCGTCGCCGATGTGCTGCTGAACCTCGAGGACGAGGAACTCCTCCTCGGAGCCGGCCGAGATGCCCTCGGCCTCTTCCTCGCGGTTCGCGGCGCTGCGCTTGATGTGCAGCGCGTTGTTGATCTCGGGCAGCTGATCGGGGAAGACGGCCTCGATGACGACGCCCTGGATCTCCTCGATGCGCCCGACGTTCTTCGTCTGGGTATCGGTAGCCATCTTTTTCTCCTAGGTCAAACTCTCTGCGCCGGCGACGACTTCCATGATCTCCTGCGTGATGTCGGCCTGACGGGCGCGGTTCATCTCGAGCGTGTAGTCGTCGATGAGGTCCGAGGCGTTCTCGGACGCGTTGCGCATCGCCGTCATGCGAGCGCCGTGCTCGGAAGCGGTCGATTCCAGCAGCGCGCGGAAGATCGAGATCTCCACGTAGTCGGGCACCAGCCGGGCCAGGATCTCCTCCGGGTCGGGCTCGTACTCCACCAGCGAACGGCTCTGCTTGTCGTCCTCGTCGACGTCCTCGTCGGACTCGTCGAGGATCGTGGCCTGCTGCAACGGCAGCAGCGTCTCGCGGCGGACCTCCTGGGTCAGCGCGGACACGTAGCCGTTGTAGAAGATCTCGACCTGGTCGACCTCGCCGTCGACGTACGCGGTCATCACGCCTTCGGCGATGGCGCGCGCGTCGCCGTAGGCCGGGCGGTCGGTGAACCCGACCCACTCCCCGATCGGATCCTTCTTGCGGAACTTCAGCGTCGAGACGCCGCGCCGGCCGGAGGCGAAGTACACGACGCTGCGACCCGCGGCCTCGTGCTGGGCCGCGGCCCGCAGGCCGGCGCGGATGATCTGCGAGTTGAACGCGCCCGCCAGCCCGCGGTCACCGGTCACGAGCAGGATCCCGACCGTGTTGATCGAGTCGTGCTCCTTGAGGATCGGCAGGCTGGGGACGTTGTCGGCCGCCTCGGCCGCCTGACGGGTCATCCGCCGGATGGCGCCCGCGTACGGGCGCAGCGCGGCGATGCGCTGCTCGGCCCGACGCAGGCGCGCCGCGGCGACCATCTGCATGGCGCGCGTGATCTTCTCGATGTTCTTGATCGAGGCGATCCGGTTCTTGACGTCGCGCTGTGAGGCCATCAGGCGACCGCGGCCTCCGCAGCCCGACCGGCTTCGCCCGTGCCCGGCTCGCGCTCCTCGGCCTCGTCGGACGAGGCCTCGTCACGGCGGGCCACGCGATCGGAATCGCCTTGGGCGGTCGGCTGACCGTCCTCGTCGAGGTCGTAGCCGAAGTCGTCGGCGAACTCGGCGATGGCCTTCTTCAGCGCGTCCTGCGTCTCGTCGGACCAGTCACCGGCGGCGATCTTGGCCAGCAGGTCGCTGTTCTCGGCCTTGACGCGCGAGGTCAGCGCCTCCAGGAACTCCTGGACGCGGTCGACGTTGACGCGATCGACGAAGCCCTGTGAGGCCGCGTAGATCTGCAGGACCTGCTCCTCGACGGGCAGCGGGGACCGCTCGTTCTGGTTCAGCGTGCGGACCAGGCGATCGCCACGGGCCAGCGTCTGCTGGGTCGAGGCGTCGAGGTCGGAGCCGAACTGGGCGAACGCCTCGAGGTCGCGGTACTGCGACAGGTCGATCTTCAGACGGCCGGCGATCTTCTTCATCGGGCCGATCTGCGCCGAGCCGCCCACGCGCGACACCGAGATGCCGACGTTGATGGCCGGGCGCACGCCCGAGTTGAACAGCTTCGGCTCGAGGAAGATCTGCCCGTCGGTGATCGAGATGACGTTCGTCGGGATGTAGGCCGACACGTCGCCGGCCTGCGTCTCGATGATCGGCAG
>JAOPZL010000089.1 GCA_025964175.1 Solirubrobacterales bacterium | reverse complement strand
CGGCCACCGCGGCGGCGGTCAGCCCGGCGACGGCGGCCGCCAGCGCCGCGCTGGTCAGTGGCCTCACGCGGCCTCCGCGTCCAGCAGCGGCGCGAGCCGTTCGATGAGGTCGGAGAGCATCCGCGCGGTCGCGCCCCAGATGAGGTGCTCGCCGATGATGTAGGTGTCGGTCATGAACGGCATCCCGCGGCGCACGACGCGACGGCGCTCGAACGACGCGCGCAGCCGCACGAGCGAGAACTCCAGGACCTGGGCGACCTCGCGCGGGGAGAGCGTCCAGGCCCGGCCGGGCTCGATCAGCCCGACGAACGGGTAGACGGCGTAGTTGCTGGCGATGGTCGGCGTCGGCTGCAGTGCGCCGACGAGCTCGACGGCGTCGACCGGAAGGCCGATCTCCTCCTCCGCCTCACGCAGCGCGGTGGTGCGCAGGTCGGTCTCGTCGTCGTCCTGGCGGCCGCCCGGGAACGAGATCTCGCCGCCGTGGCGCCGCATCTCCTCGCCCCGCTTGGTCAGCACGACGTGCAGGTGCCCGTCGAGCGCGTACAGGGGGACGAGCACGGCCGCGTCGATGCGGCCGTGGACGTCGAGCGCTGCCGCCTCGGCGGGGTCGAGCAGGACCGCGGAGAGCTGTCGGGCGAGCTCGATCAGGCCGTGAGCTGGATGGTCTCGACGCGCTCGGTGAACATGACCTCACCGTCGAGGGTGCGGTGGATCGGGCACTTGGTGGCGATCACCTTGAGGCGCTCGATCATCTCGTCGGAGAGCTCCGGCGGGAAGCGCAGCACGAGCTCGAACTTCGTCGGCTTGCCGCGCTCGCCGGGCTGGTACTCGCAGTCGACCTCGACGTAGCCGATGTCCCAGCCCTTGCGCTGGGCGTACATCTCCATCGTCACGGCCGTGCAGGAGGCCAGCGAGGCGGCCAGCAGCTCCTGGGGACTGGGTCCGGTGTCGTCGCCGCCGGTCTCGCGCGGCTCATCCGAGATGACCGAGTGCTCGCGCATCGTGATCATCTGCCGGAGGTTGCCCTTGCGTCGACTCGTGGCCTTCATATGTCCCATGGTAGACGGGATCTAGGCGAGCGGATTGAACAGCAGGCCGGTCGGAAGCTTCGGGTAGAAGTACGTGCTCTTCGGCGGCATCGACTCCCCTGCCTCGGCCACTTCCCGGACCTGCTCGATCGGGGTCGGACGCAGCACGAACGCGAGATCGAACGTCCCGTTCTCGACCAGCCCGCGGGCCTGCTCGGCGGTGCGCGCGTACCCGAAGCGGTTGAGGTGGGAGATGTCGTCGTCGGTCAGCTCGAGCGGGCCCTTCAGGAGCAGCGCCTCGAGCACGGCGGCGTCGAGGCGGCGGTAGGGCTCGGGCTTCCCGGGCAGCGCAGCGTCGGCGGTGGCCTGGTCGTCGAGGATCAGGCGCAGCGGCTCGCCGAAGTTGCGGTCGAAGTAGCCGAGGGTCAGCGGCGAGCCCGGCTCGTTGCCGCCCGACCCGGTGCCGTCGTCGCGGCTGGGGTCGAGGTCGTCGACCATCTCGATCGTGAAGTCGGCGCGCAGCGCCTGGGCGAGCGCCTCCTGCTGCTCGGGCGTCGTGTCCTTCACGAGGCGGTGCGTCGGGTAGACGGTCAGCCCCGGATCCTGCAGCGAGACGAGGCACATGAGGACGTAGCGGTGCGGGCCCTCGCCCCCGATCTCGTCGGCGTACGCGCGGGCGGTCTCGTAGCGGTGATGGCCGTCGGCGATCAGCAGCTCGGCATCGGCGAGCGCTTCCTGGACCGCGGCGATCGTCTCCGTGTCGTCGACCCGCCACAGCTGGTTGCGCGTCCCCTCGTCGTCGACCGCGTCGGCCCATGGGGCACCCGCCGTGAACGGCGCGAGCGCGTGCCAGGCGCGCTGGTCGGGGTCGGAGTAGAGCGAGAAGATCGGCGACAGGTTGGCCTTCGTCGCGCGCGTCAGCCGCAGGCGGTCCTCCTTGGGGCCCGGGTGCGTGCGCTCGTGCGGGCGGATGCGCCCGGGGCCGTACTCGGTGACGCGGACCGCGGTGAGGAAGCCCTGGCGGGTCATCGTGCGACCGTCGGGGCCGGTGTAGTCCTGGCGCAGGACCCAGAGCGCCGGGCCCTCGTCCTCCACGACCGCACCCTCGTCGCGCCAGCGCTGCAGCGTGGCGGCGGCCGTCGCGTACGGGTCGTCCCCATCGGGCAGGTCGATCGCCACGACGTTGTACGGCGAGCGCGCGACGAGCTCGGCGCGCTGCTCGGCGTCGATCACGTCGTATGGGGGCGCGAGCAGGTTCTGCAGAGGGCCGGCGACGGCCGGCTCGTACCGCAGGGCGTTCAGCGGTTGGATCTCGGCCATGGCGCGAGGGTAGTGATCGGACGCGGATTCAGCGCGGTCGCGCGAAGTCCGTCGTGTAGACGGCCGCGGCGCCGCCGACCCCCGGGAACGGAGCGCCGGCGGCGATCCCGATCCCGATCTGCCGGAATGCGACGCGCAGGATGTTCGCGCGGTGTCCGGGCGAGTGCATCCAGCCTTTGACGATTCTGGCCGGGGTGGCGAACCCGCCGGAGCCCCACGCGATGTTCTCGCCGATCGTCGTCCAGCCGACGTAGCCCGCCCGCACGAGCCGCTGCTGGATCGTCGAGCCGTCGGGGCCGACGTGGTCGAAGAAGCGGTGGTGCACCATCGTCCGCGAGTACGACGTGGCGGCCTTGCGCAGGTCGCGGTTGGCGTGCAGCGCGGGGAGGCCGTGAAGCCGGCGCTGCACGTTCAGCAGGCAGAGCGTCGCGGAGCGTGCCTGGCCCATCGAACCGGAGGTCGGGGTCGTGTT
>JAOPZL010000282.1 GCA_025964175.1 Solirubrobacterales bacterium | reverse complement strand
AGGAACGACACCATCCCGTCGACGTGGTCGGGCGGGATGCAGTTCACCAGCAGCGCACCGACGCCCATCTCCTCGAAGCGCCGCGCCGCCCGGCCGAACGCATCGCCCTCCGGCCCGCCCCAGTGCTCGCCGTAGACCCCGCACAGGCCGTGACGGCAGCGGCGGAACGAGAGCCACACCGGGATGCCGGTGTCCAGCAGCCGCTCGATCGTGTCGTAGAGCGACGGGCGCACGAGCGAGAGCGTCTCGACGAGGATCAGGTCGGGCGGATCGTCGCGGAAGGCGCGCGTGAGCAGGCGGATCGTCTCCTGGCCCTCGTTGGTGTCGACGTCCCCGTTGAGCGAGAACGCGACCGCGACGTCCCGGTCGCCCGCCGCCTCGCGGGCCAGGCCGACCCCGCGACGGGCCACGTCCATCCAGTGGACGGGGCGCGAGGACTGCCACAGCCGCGGCCCGTTCTCGAGCAGGCCGCTGGGCAGGCCCCAGGTGTTGGTGGAGATGACGTCGCAGCCCGCCTCGACGTAGCGGCGGTGCACGTCGCGGACGCTGTCGGGGTCCTCGAGGATCGCCCGGACGCCCCACAGGCGGTCGTCGCTCTCCCGCAGCCCGGGCAGCTCGGTGCCGACCCCGCCGTCCAGCACGACGCAGCGCCCGGCGGCGAGCAGGTCCTCGACGCGTCCGTAGGCGCTGCTCGCGTCGGCCTGGGCCGACGACGACGTTCCCTCACGTCCCATGGGGAGCTAGGTTACGCCGCCTCCTGCAGGGCTCGCGTCTCCGGCAGCTGGCGCAGCTTGCGCAGCGCCTGTTCCTCCAGGCGCCGGACGCGGTCGGCGGAGAGCTTCAGCTCGCGCGCCACCTGGTGCATCGTGCGCTCCGGCGCACCATCCAGGCCGTAGCGCAGCTGCAGCACGCGCCGCTCGCCACCGGGGAGGTTCTCCAGGGCGAGATCGATCGCCGTGCGGTTGAGCACGAGCGCGGTCTCCTCGAAGGGCGACAGGGACGCGCGGTCCTCGAGGAAGTCGCCGAGCTCGGCCTCGTCCTCGCCGACCGGTACGTGCAGCGACACCGTCGCGGGGAGCTCGCCACGAACCAGCTCGACCTCGGCCAGGGTGAGCCCGAGCTCCTCGGCGAGCTCCTCGTCGGTCACGTCGCGACCCAACGCCAGGACCATGCGGCGCTCGGTGCGCTGGACGCGGTGCAGGCGCTCGGCGATGTGCACCGGCAGGCGGATCGTGCGGCCCTTGTCGGCCAGCGCGCGCGCCAGCGACTGGCGGATCCACCAGACCGCGTAGGTGGAGAACTTGAAGCCCTTGCGGTAGTCGAACTTCTCGACGGCGCGGATCAGGCCGACGTTGCCCTCCTGGATGAGGTCGAAGAGCGGCAGCCCGCGATCCTGGTAGCGCTTGGCCAGCGACACGACGAGACGCAGGTTGGCGGTCATCATCCGCTCCTTGGCGCGCAGATCGCCCTTCTCGATGCGCTGCGCGAGCTCCACCTCCTCCGCGGCGGTCAGGAGCTTGTGGCGGCCGATCTCTTCCAGGTACAGCGTCAATGCCTCGTCGTGGTCGTACATGTGCCGCATCCTCGACCACCTTCCGAAGGGGGCCCTGAAGCCAACCTAATCCTTGGCTATGCGGATAAAGAACGCCAGGTATGTGCCGAGGACCGAAGCGATCCCCCATGCACATCACTTCGCTCCGCACCAAGCTCATCGCCACGCTTGTTCCGCTGACGATCCTCGTCCTCGGCGCCATGACGTGGCTCGCGGTCACCAAGATGACCAGCGCGCAGCAGAAGACGGCGTACGCGCAGATGCGCAGCCTCGCCGCCGAGAACGCCAACGACTTCAACGCCGGCGTCCAGCAGCAGGTCGACCTGTCGCGCTCGCTGGCCGCCACGCTCAGCGCGTACAAGGGCCATGACCGCGACGAGGTCCTGGGCATGATCAAGAACCTGGCCGAGCGCTATCCCGCCACCGCGGGCGTCTACGTCGGGTACGGCCCTGGGGTCTTCGACGGCCCCAAGCAGTTCGCCCCGTACTGGAACCGGCTGGGCAGCGACAAGCTGACGTTGGACCCCGACGTCTCGCTGAAGGACACGTGGTACGTCCAGACGATGGGCAGCGGCCACGAGGAGATCCTCGAGCCCTACGTCTACGACGGCTTCCTGATGTCGAGCTACCTCGCTCCGATCGTGCGCGACGGCAAGACGATCGGCGTCGCCGGCAACGACGGCACCGCCAACGGGATGGCCACGCGCACCGCCTCGATCAAGGCGCTGAAGAGCGGCTACGCGATCCTCGTCTCCAACGGCGGCATCTTCGTCTCCTCGCCCGACAAGGCGCTGGCCGGCAAGAAGACGCTGGCCCAGCTGGGCCGCGAGAAGAACAACGACGCGCTCGTGCAGGTCGCCGCCGGGGTCAAGGCGGGCCGCTCGGGCCAGGTCGAGACCAAGGACCCCTTCACCGGCAAGGACGTCGTCATGTCCTACGCCCCGGTCAAGACCGGGCACTGGTCGCTGATCACCGTCGCGCCCAAGGCCGAGGTGCTCGCGTCGGCGCACACGCTGCGCTGGCAGCTGCTGCTGGCCGGCCTCGTCGGCGTGCTGCTGATGACCGCCGCGGTCGTCGTCCTCGCGGGTCGCGTCACCGGTCCGCTGCGCGCGGTCGTCGCGCGGCTGCGCACCCTCAACGACACCGCGGTGGCCGGCCTCAACGACGGCATCGGCGCGCTCGCCCGCGGCGACCTGACCGTCGCCGCCCACAGCGATGTGCAGCCGCTGGACGTCCGCGGCCACGACGAGATCGCCGCGGCCTCGACGACGGCCAACGAGCTGATCGTGCAGACGACGGCATCGGTGCAGGGCTACGAGGACGCGCGCGCGGCGCTGGGCGACCTGATCGGCCAGGTCTCGGCCTCGGCCGGATCGGTCGCCGCCGCATCCGAGGAGATGGCCACGACCTCGGACGAGGCGGGCCGCGCGGTCGGCGAGATCGCCGGCGCCGTCGGCGAGGTCGCCGTCGGAGCGGAGCGTCAGGTGCGGATGGTCGAGTCGGCCCGCACGGCCGCCGACCGCACGAGCGAGGCGGCCGACCAGGCCCGCGAGCTGGCCGTCCAGGGCGCGACCGCGTCGGCCCGGGCGACCGAGGCGATGGCGCAGGTGCGCGCATCGTCGGTCGAGGTGACCGGCGCGATCCGGTCGCTGGCGGCCAAGTCCGACGAGATCGGCGGGATCGTCCAGACGATCACCGGCATCGCCGAGCAGACGAACCTGCTCGCCCTCAACGCGGCCATCGAGGCCGCCCGCGCCGGCGACCAGGGCCGCGGCTTCGCCGTCGTCGCCGACGAGGTCCGCAAGCTCGCCGAGGAGTCCCAGCAGGCGGCGTCATCGATCTCCGGGCTGATCGAGCAGATTCAGGCCGAGACGGCCAGCGCGGTCGGCGTCGTCGAGGACGGCGCGGCCCGCTCCGCCGAAGGGGCCGAGATCGTCGAGGGCGCGCGCGACGCGTTCGCCCGCATCGGCGACGCGGTGAACGAGGTCAGCGCCCGCATCGGGGAGATCGCCTCCGCCACCGCGGAGGTCGCGGCGGTCGCCGAGCAGTCCTCGGCGTCGTCGGAGCAGGTGTCGGCCTCGACCCAGGAGACCAGCGCGTCGACGCAGGAGATCGCTGCCTCGGCCCAGGAGCTCGCGCGCACCGCCGAACAGCTCGCGGCGCTCGTCCAGACGTTCACCCTGGTCTAGACGAGCGATCCTGTGGCCACGTCAGCGAATCAGGACCTTCGTCCCGACCGGGATCCGCGGGTAGAGGTCCTCGACGTCGCTGACGTGCATCCGGATGCAGCCGTGCGAAGCGCGCGAGCCGATCGACCAGTCCTCCGACGTGCCGTGGATCCCGACGCCGTCGTAGATGCCCAGCCAGCGCGCCTTCAGCGGGTTGTTCGGCGCGCCGCCGGGGATGACCGAGCCGGCGAGCGAGCCCGCCCATGCCGAGTTCGGGACGTGCCACGCGGGGTTGACCTGCTTGTTGGCGATCGAGTAGGTGCCGGCGGGGGTCGACAGCCCCTCCATGCCCACGGCGATCCCGTAGGTCTTGGACAGGCGCAGGTTCTTGAACAGCCGCAGCTTGAAGTGATCGCGGTCGACGGTGAGGATCGTCGCGTTGGCGCGGCGCAGCGCAGCGAGGGTGACGGACGGCTCCAGCGGCTTCAGCGCCTGCCGCAGCCCGTCGCGCGGGAGCGCCGGGTCCGCGAACGCGTCGCCGACCTGCTTCGTGAGCGCGGCGGCGTCGACCGTCACGCCGCGGCGCGCTGAGCGCACGCGCATCTTCGTCAGGCCGATCGTCAGCGCCGCGCTGCGCGGCTGACGGGTGACGCGCGGGACGACCTTGTCGGCCCAGACGCGGATCCGCTTGCGCGAGACCGAGAGGGCGAGCGGGACGTTGACGCCGGAGGCGGCGCCGCCGGCCGTGGTGCGCTCGGTGGCCGCGGTCGGGGTCGCGGTCGTCGGCGTCGTCGCGGCCGGGGCCGTCCCGGTCGCGGTCGGTGGGGCC
>JAOPZL010000279.1 GCA_025964175.1 Solirubrobacterales bacterium | reverse complement strand
TCCCGCAGCGGCTCGGGCGCGTCGATGGCCAGGGCCTTGAAGAAATCGCGGGGGTTACGCATGTTTCGCTCTCCTGATGGCTCGGTCAGACCGGCGGCGGACCTTAGCGGGGCTCCGGCCCGCTCAGTGTGGCGAGCACCTCGTCGCGCCCGTAGACCGTGACCGTGTCGCCGCCGAGCAGCACGGTCGTCAGCGGCGGGGCGCCGAGGTACGTGCCGTCCTCGCGCTCGATCCCCAGCAGCACGACGCCCTCGATGTGGGGGAGGACGTCGGCGAGCGCATGGCCGTCGAGCCGACCGCCGGGCGCGAGCGAGAACTGCCGCACGGCGTACTCGGAGGAGAGGCGCAGCAGCGCGCTGTAGTCGTGGATGTCGAGGTCGGTCCAGCGGCGCAGGACCCGCTCGAAGCCCCGGATGAGGAACCGGTCCAGCGGCTGCCAGCTGGTCAGCGCCCACAGCACGACGAGGCCGAGGACGAGCACGACGATCGGCAGCCAGACCGACCCCTCGTTGCGGGCGAACGTGAGGACCGCGGAGCCGATCACGCCGGTGATCCCGACCGAGCCCAGGAGCATCAGCGACTGGATCAGGCGCCGGCGCGCGGGGTGCGTGACGATCATCTCCGCCTCGCTCGTGGTGAAGCCGACGCCGAAGAAGGCGGAACGCACCTGGAAGCGGGCGACGTCGCCGGCCAGGCCGGTGACGACGAGCGCCGCGGTCCCGAGCCGCAGGATGATCGCGAGCAGCAGGACGGCTCCGAGGATCGCGACGACGCCGGACATGGTGCGGACGCTATCTGGCCGGGTGTGCGAAAGGATGTGCGGCGCAGAACCATTCGCAAGAGGAGAAGGACATGACCGAGTTCACGACCGATCAGCGCGAGCGCGAGGCCAGCGGCGGCCATCCCTACGGCCGGTACCTGGAGGAGTTCGAGGTCGGCGCGACCTACAAGCACTGGCCGGCCAAGACGGTGACCGAGGCGGACGACCACCTCTTCTGCCTCATCACCATGAACCACCACCCGCTGCACATCAACGACGTGTACGCGGCCCAGAGCCAGCAGGGGCGCAACGTCGTCGTGGGTCCCTACGTCTACTCCCTCGCCCTGGGCATGTCGGTCTCCGACATCTCGGGCAAGGCGATCGCGAACCTGTCGACCGAGGCGCTCAGCCACCCGGCGCCGGTCTTCCACGGGGACACGCTGTACGCCGAGACCGAGGTCCTGGAGAAGCGCGAGTCGCAGTCCAAGCCCGACCGCGGGACGGTCAAGGTGCACACGCGCGTCCTCAACCAGGACGGCGTCCTCGTCGCGGAGTTCAAGCGCCTCGTGCTGGTGCCGCGCCGCGAGCCCGGCGCCTAGCGCGATCGCACGCGACGACCCCGGTCCCGGGACAGGTCCCGGGGTCGTCGCGTCGGGTACACGCGCGTGGGGGTAACCGGTGCGCTCACCCGTTCGGGGGTAAGTCTTCGACCAACCGCTACGACTGGTCCGGGCGAGCGATATGTTCCCGCAATCCGGAGGCGGCGCGAGCCAGCCTCCCTTGGCATTCGTAGGCAACGAGGAGACGCCTCCATCGTGAGCACCGAGACAGCTGTCCCGACGTCGCATCCCAAACTCCTCAACTGGGTCGAGGAGGTTGCATCCCTCACGCTGCCCGACCAGATCCACTGGTGTGATGGCTCGGCGGAGGAGTACGACCGGCTCTGCCAGGCGTTGGTCGACGCCGGCACGTTCGAGAAGCTCTCGGACGCCAAGCGCCCCAACTCGTACCTGGCCCTGTCCGATCCCGAGGACGTCGCCCGTGTCGAGGACCGGACGTACATCTGCTCGGCCACGCAGGACGAGGCCGGCCCGACGAACAACTGGCGTGATCCCGCCGAGATGCGCGAGACGCTCAGCGCGCTGTTCCGCGGTTCGATGAAGGGGCGCACGCTCTACGTCGTGCCCTTCTCCATGGGGCCGCTGGGCTCGGACAAGAGCCACGTCGGCGTTCAGCTCACCGACTCGGCCTACGTCGCCGTCTCCATGCGGATCATGACCCGCATGGGCCAGGGCGCGCTCGACGTGCTCGGAGACGACGGCGAGTTCGTCCCCTGCCTGCACTCGGTCGGCGCGCCGCTGGCCGACGCTGCCGACGACGTGCCGTGGCCGTGCAACGCGGACAACAAGTACATCGTCCACTTCCCCGATACGCGCGAGATCTGGTCGTTCGGCTCCGGCTACGGCGGGAACGCGCTGCTGGGCAAGAAGTGCTTCGCGCTGCGCATCGCGTCGATCATGGCCCGCGACGAGGGCTGGATGGCCGAGCACATGCTCATCCTCAAGCTCACGTCGCCCGAGGGCGAGGTGAAGTACGTCACCGGCGCCTTCCCGAGCGCGTGCGGCAAGACGAACCTGGCGATGCTCGTGCCCACGATCGAGGGCTGGACCGTCGAGACCGTCGGCGACGACATCGCGTGGATGAAGTTCGGCGAGGACGGCCGCCTCTACGCGATCAACCCAGAGGCCGGCTTCTTCGGCGTCGCGCCGGGCACCGGGGAGAAGACGAACCCCAACGCGGTCGCCACGATCGCCGAGAACTCGATCTTCACCAACACGGCGAAGACCGACGACGGCGACGTCTGGTGGGAGGGGCTGACCGAGGACGCGCCCTCGCACCTCATCGACTGGCGCGGGAACGACTGGACGCCCGACTCGCAGACTCCGGCGGCGCACCCGAACTCGCGGTTCACGACCCCGGCCTCCCAGGATCCGGCGATCGCGCCGGAGTGGCAGGACCCCAACGGCGTTCCGATCGACGCGATGCTGTTCGGCGGTCGCCGCGCGAGCGTCGTGCCGCTGGTGACCGAGGCGTTCGACTGGGACCACGGCGTGTTCCTCGGCTCGATCATGAGCTCGGAGAAGACGGCGGCGGCGGCCGGCAAGGTCGGCGAGCTGCGCTTCGACCCGTTTGCGATGCTGCCGTTCTGCGGCTACAACATGGCCGACTACTTCGCCCACTGGCTGAAGATCGGGGCCTCCGCGGATGCGTCCAAGCTCCCGAAGATCTTCTACGTCAACTGGTTCCGCAAGGACGAGGACGGCACGTTCCTGTGGCCCGGCTTCGGCGAGAACTCGCGCGTGCTGGCGTGGGTCTTCCGGCGCTGCGACGACGCCGCCGAGGCGATCGACACCCCGATCGGCCGCGTGCCGGCCGCCGGTTCGCTCGACGTCGACGGGCTGGACGTCAGCGACGAGGATCTCGCCGAGCTGCTGCGCGTGGACGAGGACGGCTGGAAGGCCCAGCTGCCGCAGTTCCACGAGCACTTCGCCGGCTTCGAGCGACTGCCCCAGCGTCTGAGCGAGGAGCTCACGGCGCTGGAGTCCCGCCTGGGCCAGTAGTCCGCCGCGGTCTCCCCGGCCGGCGTCCCTCGATGGCGAGAGGCGTCGGCCGGCCCTGCGGACGGCGCCGCTCCCGAGCACCCGGGGCGCGGACCGTCAAGCGCGGTCGCGGGTGGTGAGCCGCTGCAGTCGCGCCAACCGCTCGTCCCACTGCGCACCGACCCGGGTCATCCAGTCGATCGCCTCGCCCATCGGTGCGGGCGTGACGCGGTAGCGGGTCTCGCGCCCGGCGCGGCGCCCGTCGACGAGCCCGGCGCCGGCGAGCACGCCGAGGTGCTTGGCCACCGCCTGGCGGGTCACCGGGAGGTCGGCGGCGAGCTCGGTCGCGGTCGCGCCGCCGCGGCGGCCGATCTCGCCGAGCACGTGGCGGCGGGTGGGGTCGGCGAGCGCGCCGAAGACCGCGTCGACGTCACCGCCACCGCTCATGCGGCAGCCGGCGCGCGAACGAGCACCGGGGCGAGCTCACGCCTCGCATGCGAGCCCCCCGGACGACCATGCGACGCCCACGGCCCCACCGGCGACTCGGTCACGCGAACGCGCGTCCCGCCGACCGCGGGCGCCAGCTCGACGGTGACGCGCGAGCCGGGAGCGTCCGCGGTCCACCACCAGAACGACCACCGCTCGCCGGGGGAGACCTCCTCGACGATCGCGGTGCGCTGCTCGCCTCCGGGCAGGACGAACGTCGCCGCCCCGCCCTCGCGCAGGTCGAGCTCGACCTCGTCGGCGAGCCACGCCTCGAGCGCGTCTGGCTCGGTGACGGCCTCCCACGCCTCCTCGGCCTCGACCGGGAGGACGACCTCCTTGATGCAACTCATGGGTTGCATGATACATTCGGAGGATGAGCAACCATACAGTTGCGCAAATGATCCCGATGGTCGTTCAACAGGACGCCCGCGGCGAGCGCTCGTTCGACATCTTCAGCCGCCTGCTCAACGAGCGGGTCGTCTTCCTCGGCACGGCGATCGACGACCAGGTCGCGAACCTGGTCGTGGCCCAGCTGCTGCACCTGGAGGCCGAGGACCCCGAGAAGGACATCCAGCTCTACGTGAACTCGCCCGGCGGCGTGGTCTACGCGGGGCTCGCGATCTACGACACGATGCAGTTCATCAAGCCCGACGTGGCGACGATCTGCTGCGGGATCGCCATGTCGGCCGGCGCGCTCGTCCTCACCGGCGGTGCGCCCGGCAAGCGCTTCTCACTGCCTAACGGACGGATCCTCATCCACCAGCCGTCGGGCGGCTTCCAGGGACAGTCGAGCGACATCGAGATTCACGCGCGCGAGACGCTCGCCCTCCGGCAGCGCCTCGACGAGATCTTCGCCGAGCACACCGGCCAGTCGGTGGAGCGCGTTCACGGCGACATGGAGCGCGACCGCTTCTTCACCCCCGTCCAGGCCCGCGACTACGGCCTCGTCGACCATGTCGCCAACGGGCGCAAGAACGGGAGCCGCGCTAGCGCTGGATGAGCGAGAGGCGGTTGCCGGCGGGGTCGCGGACCAGCGCCTTGACCACCCAGCCGTTGTCGGTCGGATGGGTGTCCACGGTGCCGCCGGCCTCGACCACCGCCGCGACCGCCGCCTCGATGTCGTCGACGGTCACGCCGAGCACGAGCCCGGGGCGCTCACCGGCGACGAGCGCGCCGTTGGGCCCGTCTCCGGGCGTGGTGACGAGCGCGTAGCCCGGTCCCTTGGCGTCGACCTCCCATCCGAGTGCCTGCGCGTAGAAGCGCTGCAACCCGGCATCGTCGGGGCCGAAGAGGTCGAAGTGGGCGACGTCAGCGGGCACAGGAGTCCTCTCGGGTCGGGATCAGCCGAGCGTGAAGACGACCGCGACGGAGGCGGTCACCGTCTGGCGGCCGTTGTCGACGGGCGTCGGGGTGGGAGCGGAGGCGGTCGACGAGTTGCCCTTGCCCGCGGACGCGACCGGCACGGCGCCGATGCCCGAGCCGGGGTCCAGATCGATGGCGCGCACGCCGACGACGCGCAGGCCGACCGCGGAGGCGGCGGCATCAGCGCGGGAACGGGCGTCGACCAGCGCGGCGGCCTCGGCCTGGGCGGCACCGGCCGATGGGTTGGAGAAGCCGAAGTTCGGCCCGTCGACGTTGTCCGCGCCCGCGGCGGTGAGCGCATCCAGGGTCGGGCCGGCCTTCGCGGCGTCGGTCAGGTGCACGGAGATCGTGACGGAGGCCGTGAACCGGAGCTTGGGCTTCTTGCGCTGCGTCTCGCGCGTGAGGTTGACGCTCGTCGTCGTGACGTCGCTGCGGGGGATGCCCAGCGCGGTCAGCGCGGCGAGCAGGGCGGTCGTGCGACGGGCGACGTCCTCGCGCGCGGGCGCGGAGGTCGTCGTGGTCCTGGTGACCGATGCCGAGACGTCGGCGGTGTCGGGTGTGACGAAGGCGGTGCCCTGGCCGACGACGGAGAGCAGCGGGGTGGTGTCCACCGCGTCGGCGGCGGATGCGGCCGACGGCAGCGCGATCGCGGCGCTGGCGGCGACGAGGGCGATCAGCGGGGTGAGGCGGCGCGACAGAAGCATGGTGCAACCACCCTAATGGCGATCGTCTCCGGTGGAGGCCGGAGGCCGAGACTCCTCGGCCAGCGAGGTGATGGCCAGCGAGCCGCGGGCGGCGGACTCGAGCACCTCGGTGGCCTCCTCGGCCGAGCGGGCGTACAGCTCGACGAGCAGGTGAACGGTGATGCGGCTGTCGTCCTCGTGCTTGTGGAAGCGGACGTGGGTGAAGAACTCGCGCGTGCCGTGATCGCCGAACGCGGCGTAGGACAGGGCGTCGCCGGCCTCGGGGCCGGAGCAGGTCTCGACGTCGTCGGCATCGACGGTGACGGTGCACGAGGCGACCCATGGCGTTCCGGCGATCATGCGCTCCCAGCGGTCCTCGATCGGCTCGACGCGGCCGTTGAGGAAGCCGAGGTGCGGCTGGTCGTGCATGCAGTCCAGGCCCTGCACGACGGCCTCCTGCAGCTCGTCGACGACCTCGGCGCGCTCACCGGTGACCGGGTCGATCTTGTGGATGCCCTCGTAGTGCACCTGCACCTCGAGGTCCTGCGACCAGCAGCGGTAGCAGCGCAACCACGAACGGGCTTCGACGGAATCCATATGCAGAGCATAGAACCGGGTTGGCGTCGATCCGTCCGGTGCTCCTCCCACCATGTGCGCATGTGGTTTGCCCGTCTCGTCTGCTCTGACCAGTCCTGTCCCGAGGAGCTCGACGTCTACGCCGCCGATCTCGAGGAGCTCGAGACACTCGGCTGTGACTGCGGCTGCGCGATGCAGATCGTCGGCTGGGCCGACTCGGTCGAGGCCGACGAGGCATACGCCGTCGTCCTCGCCGCCGCCGCGTAGCGCGAGATCGGCGTCAGCGCAACGGGCGCTAGCCCGTTGCGCCGATCTGGAAGCGCTGGACGAGCTGCTCCAGCTCCTCCGCCGTGCGCGCCAGCTCCTGTGCCGAAGACGCGATCTGCTGCGTCGACGCGCTCGTCTCCTGGGTGGAGGCCGAGACCTGCTCGGCCGACGCCGACGACTGCTCGGCGACCGTCGCCACGTGGTTGGTCGCGGTGGCGATCGCGCCGATGCGGTCGCTGACGTCGCCGACCGCGACCCCGATGCGCTCGAAGGCGTCGCGGGTCTGATCGACGACCGCCGCGCCCTCCTCGGAGCGATGCGCGGCATCGGCGACCAGATCGACGGAGCGGGCGGTCTCGGACTGGATCTCGGCGATGAGGTCGGCGATGGTGCCCGCGGCGGACTGGGACTCCTCGGCGAGCTTGCGGACCTCGTCGGCGACGACGGCGAAGCCGCGGCCCTGGTCGCCGGCGCGTGCCGCCTCGATGGCGGCGTTGAGCGCCAGGAGGTTGGTCTGCTGCGCGATGCCGGTGATCGAGGAGACGATGCCGCCGATCTCGTCGGACTTCGCGGCCAGCGAGCGGATCGCTCCGCTCACCTGCGCCGTCGAGTCGCGGACCGCGGTCATCGCCTGCGTCGCCTCGCCGGACGCGGTGACGCCCTCCGCGGCGATGGCGCTGGCCTCGCGGGCGACGTCCTGGGTCTGCTCGGCGGCCGCGCGGGTCGTCTCCACGGCGCGGACCTGGGCGGAGGCGCCCTGGGCGACGTCCTCGATCGCGTTGGCGATCTCCGAGACGGCCCGGCCGGACTCCTCGGCGGTCATCGCCATCTCCTGCGAGGAGGCGGACACGGTCGAGGCCGAGGCGGAGACCTGGCCGATCATCGCGCCGAGGTCGGCGCGGGTGCCGTTGTAGGACGCGATCGCGTTGTGCGCGCGGGCGAGCATGCCGTCGAAGGTCCGAGACAGGTCGCCGAGCTCGTCGCGGGCGACGCTCTGGATCGGCTGCGTCGCCGAGGCGGCGCCGACGGTCAGGTCGCCCTGCGCCAGCGCGTGCAGGCCGCCGTCGAGCTCGGTGAGGTCGTGGTCGGAGAGGTCGCGCAGGTGCGCGCCGATGATGCGGACGGGACGCGTTACCGAGCGGGTGACCAGCCAGGCCAGCAGGGCGGCGAGCAGCGCGGCGGCGACCGCGGCGATGATGACCAGGCGCCGCTCGCTCGCCGCGTATGCGGCGGCCGAGTCGACCTTGTCCGTGGTCTGGACGGCGACGGCGCGCTGGACGGCGTCGAAGGAGGCGGTGAGCTTGGTCAGCAGCGGCACGAGCTGCGCCGTGTAGTGGCCGCGCGAGCCGGCGCGGTTGGCCGTCCCGGCGACGGTCTCGGCCCGGGAGGCGGCGATGGTCTTGCTCACGAGCGCGGCGTACTGCGTGTTCAGGGCGGTCGCGGCGGTGACGGCCTCGCGCCCCGACGGCGTGGTCGCGTCGGCGGCCAGCGTACGCAGCTGGGCGCCCATCTGGCTCTGCAGGCCGGTGATGCGCTGGGCCAGCGCGTCCTGACCCCCGAGGTCGCCGTCGTGGACGTAGACGTGGGCGACCGTGCTGTGGGCGATGTCCTGGGCGTGGGCCTCGATGGTTCCGGCAGCCTCGGTCGCCCGGGCGTCCTCGCCGTTGCCGAGCAGCTCCACGTCGGCCTTCAGCGCGCCGAGCGAGGTCACACTGACCATGGCGATGACGGCGAGCAGGACGATGACGGATGCGAAGGCGGCGCCGAGACGCACGCCGAGACGCAGATGAGACAGGACGCGCACGGAACCCCTTCCTGGGGTGAGAGACGGTGGGCCCCGGTCATCGGCACCGTCCAGAGGCCGCTTGAGCAACCGGGACGACGCTGTGCGGTCTGGTGCGTCAGCCGCCGATGGCGGACATCGGGCGGTCGGGCTGGATGAAGCCCGGCTCGTTGACGCGGTGCTTGAGCTCCTTGCGCCAGACCGCGTCGCGGATGATCTGCTCGAGGTCGTCATCGGTGGCGCCGGCGCGCATCGGCCCGAGCAGATCCGTCTCGTTGAGGCTGAAGAGGCAGGTGCGCAGCTTGCCTTCGGCCGTGATGCGGATGCGGTCGCAGTCACCGCAGAACGGCTCGGAGACCGGGTTGATGAAGCCGATCTGGCCCTGGCCGTCGGCGAAGCGGTAGACCCGGGCCGTGGCGTGCGGCTCGCGCGGCTCGGCCTCCAGCGGGAAGACGGCGTGGATCGCGGCGCGGATCTCGTCCCCGGTGAGCACCTGATCGGGCGACCACGTGTGCCCGGCGTCCAGCGGCATGAACTCGATGAAGCGCACCTGGTAGGGGAACTCGCGGGCGAAGCGGGCAAACGGCAGCGCCTCGTCCTCGGTGAACCCGCGCATCGCGACCGCGTTGACCTTGATCGGGTGCGCCTCGGGGAACGCGGCGAGGGTCTCGAGGCCGCGCAGGACGCGGGGGAGGGCGTCGCGGCGGGTCATCTCGAAGAAGCGGTCGCGCTGCAGCGAGTCGATCGAGACGTTGAAGCGGTTGGCGCCGGCGGCCACGAGCGCCGCGGCGTCGCGCTCGAGCAGGAAGCCGTTCGTGGTGATCGAGAGATCCTCGACCAGCGGCGCGAGCATCGCGACGAGGCTCGGGAAGTCCCGGCGCACGAGCGGCTCGCCGCCGGTCAGGCGCAGGTCGCGCACGCCGAGCTCGGCCAGCAGCCCGACGAGCCGCTGGATCTCCTCGAAGCTCAGGACGCCGTCGCGGTCGAGCCACGTGAGGCCCTCGGCGGGCATGCAGTACTGGCACCGGAAGTTGCAGCGGTCGGTGACGGAGATGCGGACGTCGCCGATCTGGCGTCCATGGCCGTCGATGAGCGGTGAGCGCACCATTCGCGTGCACCCTATCGCTTGCAGGCCCCGTTGCAGCGGATCTGGCGTGCGAGGAGGTGTGCTGGGCGCGCCGAAGAGCAGGCCGTGCTCGCCGTCGTCTCACTGGGTCTCGTCGCCCTGCCCCTGATGGCGGTCCTCGCGCTCGTCGCATCGCGCATCGCGCGCGGGGTGGCGCCGGTCTTCGACGCGGTCGGCCCGGTCGCGCCGGTGTGGCGCATGGAGCGCCCGCACACGCCGGTGGCCGCGATGGCGCGGGAGCGCGAATGGGAGCACCCGTCGCTGCCCGTCGGGTTCCGCTACGACGCCGTCATGCCGGGCCCGCTGCAGCTCGTGGACGACGCGGAGCCGTCGACGAAGATCTGCCCGGACTGCGCGGAGACCGTCCTGGGCTCCGCCCGCGTCTGCAAGCACTGCCGCTACCGCTTCGAGCCGCCCCTGAGCGGGTCGTGGGCGACGGCATGAGCGCCTGAGCGCGCGGCCGGCTCCGTCTGCGATCGAGGCGCACCGCGGTCCGCCCGCCCGACTACTCCTTGACGATCAGGAACATGAACGTCGCGGCGAACGTCAGCTCGCCGACCGTCGCCGCCGTTCCCAGGTTGGCGGCGCCCACGGCCAGGGCGATCAGCGTGGGGACCACGAAGGCCAGGACGAGCAGGAGCAGCTGGCCGGGCCAGCGGTTGATGTTCACGGCGTGGCCTCACGTTCGAGCACGGACAGAAGCGTAGGGACGTCGGCACCCGGATCCTCCTGGGAGAGCCGGTGCAGCGCGGTCCGGCGGCCGCCGACGGCGCGCAGGCCGTGGTCGCCGCGCTCGGCGACGAAGTCGGCCAGGGCACCCGCACGGCGGGCCTCGACGCGGCGGGCGCAGAGGTCCAGGCCCGCGCGATGGGCGTCGAGGGCGTCCACGAGCTGGTCCACGCCGGCGACCGGGGCGATCGAGGAGACGGCGACGACCGCGACGTCGCGGGCCCCGAGCGAGCGCAGCGCCGCGGACAGGTCGCGGCGGGCGCGGATCGCGATCTGGCCGAGGTCGGCCTTCGTCACGACCAGCACGTCGGGGACCTCCATGATCCCGCTCTTGAGGAACTGCAGGGCGTCGCCCGAGCCGGGCTGGACGATGACCGCGACGGTGTCGGCGACCTCCGCGACCTCGGTCTCGGACTGCCCGACGCCGACGGTCTCGATCACGACGACGTCGAAGGCGGCGCTCAACGCCGCCGCGGCGGCGCGGGTCGAGGAGGCCAGCCCGCCCAGGCGCGTGCCGGCGGCGGTCGAGCGGATGAAGACCGCGCGATCGTCCGGATCGCAGACGATCCGGGCGCGGTCCCCGAGCAGCGCGCCGCCCGAGCGCTTGGAGGACGGATCGACGGCCAGCACGGCGACGGAGCGGTCCAGTGCCCGCCACTGCGCGACCAGCGCCGACAGCAGCGTCGACTTGCCCGCACCCGGCGGCCCGGTCACCCCGACGACGTGCCCCGGCGCCTCACCGCCGAGCGCCGCGGGGGAGACCCCGCGCAGCAGCTCCGCGATGGCCTCCCGGTGCGCCGGCGACCGGTTCTCGACGAGGTTCAGCACCGCGGGCGCGGCCGACAGATCCCGCGCGCGCAGGCGAGCGGCGAGATCAGCGGCGTCGTTCACGCCTGCACAGCGACCCCGTTGCGCTCTGCCACGAGCGCCACGATGTCGGCCATGATCCGCGTCAGGTCGAAGTCCTTGGGCGTGTAGACGGCCGCGACGCCCGCCTCCTTCAGCGGGGCCACGTCGGCGTCGGGGATGATGCCGCCGACGATCACGGGCACGTCGACGCCGTTCTCGCGCAGCGTCTGGATCACCGCGGGGATCAGCGAGCGATGCGACCCGGAGAGGATCGACAGCCCGATCACGTGAACGCCCTCGTCCAGCGCGGACTTGGCGATCTGCGCCGGCGTCAGGCGGATGCCGTCGTAGACGACGTCCATCCCGGCGTCGCGCGCGCGCACGGCGATCTGCTCCGCGCCGTTGGAGTGCCCGTCCAGGCCCGGCTTGCCGACGAGGATCTTCAACGTGCGGCCGATCGCCTCGGAGACGCGCTCGACCTCGTCGCGCACGACGTCCAGCTCGACGGAGACCGCGGCCACCGAGACCGACTCGCCCACCCCGGTGGGGGCGCGGTACTCGCCGAACGCGTCGCGCAGCGTCTGGGCCCACTCGCCCGTCGTGACGCCCGCGCGCGCGGCGGCGATCGTCGCGCCCATGATGTTCTCGTCCGTCGTCGAGGCGACGCGCGCCAGCTCGGCGAGCGCGCTGCGCACGGCGTCACCGTCCCGCTTGGCCCGCCACTCCTCGAGCGCCGCGATCGCCTCGGCCTCGACCCCCGGATCGACGGTCATGATCCCGCCGTCCTCACCCTGGGCCAGCGGCGACGGTTCGGTCTCGGCGTACTTGTTGATGCCGACGACGATCTGCTCGCCGCGCTCGATCCGCCCGATCCGCTCGCGGTGGGAGTCGACCAGCGCCGCCTTCATGTAGGACACGGCCTCGACCGCGCCGCCGTGCTCGGCGACCACGGCCAGCTCGGCCCGGGAGCCCTCCAGCAGCTCGCCGACCAGGCCTTCCATCACGACGGACCCCTCGAAGATGTCGGGGTACTCGAGCAGGTCGGTCTCGAAGGCCAGGACCTGCTGGATGCGCAGCGACCACTGCTGGTCCCACGGCCGCGGCAGGCCGAGCGCCTCGTTCCAGGCGGGCAGCTGCACGGCGCGCGCGCGGGCGTTGCGGCCCAGCGTCACGGCCAGGGCCTCCAGCACGATGCGCTGCACGTTGTTCTCGGGCTGCTGCTCGGTGAGGCCCAGCGAGTTGACCTGCACGCCGTAGCGGAAGCGCAGCTGCTTCTCATCGGTGACCCCGTAGCGCTCGCGGCCGAGCTCCTCCCACAGGATCGACATGGCGCGCAGCTTCGCGTGCTCCTCGACGAAGCGCACGCCGGCGTTGACGAAGAACGAGATGCGGCCGAAGACGGGGCCCATGAGCTCCTGGCCGACGCGGTCGCGGACGGCATCGAGCACCGCGATCGCGTTGGCCATCGCGTAGGCGATCTCCTGGACCGGCGTCGCGCCCGCCTCCTGCAGGTGGTAGCTGCAGATGTTGATCGGGTTCCACTTGGGCACCTCGGTCACCGTGTAGGCGATCATGTCGGCGATCAGCCGCATCGACGGGCCGGGCGGGAACGCGTACGTCCCGCGGGCCAGGAACTCCTTGACGATGTCGTTCTGCGTCGTGCCCTGGAGCATGGCGGCCGGGACTGGGTGGGTGGGATTGGTCTCGGCCGCGACGACGTAGAGCGCCAGCAGCCAGGCCGCCGTCGCGTTGATCGTCATCGACGTGTTCATCTCGTCGAGCGGGATGCCGTCCATCAGCGTGCGCATGTCGCCGAGGTGGCTGACCGGGACGCCGACCTTCCCGACCTCACCGCGCGCGAGGACGTGGTCGGGGTCGTAGCCGGTCTGCGTGGGCAGGTCGAAGGCTACGGAGAGTCCGGTCTGTCCCTTGGCGAGGTTTCCGCGGTACAGCGCGTTGGACTTCTCGGCCGTGGAGTGACCCGCGTACGTGCGCATCATCCACGGTCGGTCCCGCTCGGGAAGACGGTGACTCATGAGTCAATCTTACGGCTCAGGGCCACGAAGCGCCCCCAACTGCTACCCCTATGAGCTTGTCCGCTCGTGCCGCCACCGCCCTGCGCCTACGCGCCCATGACGCCCTCGACCGCGCGCGGGGACGCAACGACCCGCTGATCCCGCCGAGGCGGCTGCAGTTCGTCGGCGCCGGGGACTTCGCGGCGGTCGGCGACGAGTTCCTCGGCCACCTCGTCGATCTCGCCGGCCTGACCCCGCGCAGCGACGTGCTCGACATCGGCTGCGGGATCGGACGGGTCGCCCGCCCACTGGCCGGCTACCTCGACGCCGACGGCTCCTACGCGGGCTTCGACGTCGACCCGCGCGGCATCGAGTGGTGCGCCGCCCGCTATCCGGCCGACCGCTTCTCCTTCGCGCTGGCCGACCTGCACAACCTCCGCTACAACCCGACGGGCACCCAGTCAGCGCGCGAATACCGCTTCCCGTACGCCGACGACGCGTTCGACGTCGCGCTGATGACCTCGGTCGTGACCCACCTGCAGGCGCCCGAGGCCGGGCACTATCTGGCCGAGGCGATCCGCGTGCTGCGCCCCGGTGGGCGGCTGCTGGCCACGTTCTTCCTGCTCGACGACGAGTCCCGCGCGGCGATGCGCGCCCAGCGCACCTCGCTGACGTTCCAGCACCCTGACGAGGAGGTTGCCGTGGCTGATCCCGCGCTGCCCGAAGAGGCCGTGGCCTACGACGAACGCTGGGTCCGCGAGCGCCTGGACGTGCACTCCATCGAACCGGGCACCTGGCGCGGGAAGCCCTCTGCGTCCGCCCGCTCCTACCAGGACATCGTGATCGCATGCGCCTGATCGACCTCAACCACCTCGGCCGCGAGCAGGTCATCGGCTCGTGGCTCGTCGGGGACGTCCTCATCGACCCGGGCCCGTCCTCCTGCCTGGACGCCCTGCTGGAGGGGCTGGACGGCGAGGTCCCCAAGGTCATCGCGCTGACCCACATCCACCTCGACCACGCCGGCGCGACGGGCACCCTCGCCCAGCGCTGGCCCGAGGCCGAGATCTGGGTCCACGAGCGCGGGGCCCGCCACCTGGCCGAGCCCCAGAAGCTGCTGGCCTCGGCCGCGCGGCTGTACGGCGACGACATGGACCGCCTGTGGGGCGAGTTCCTGCCCGTGCCCAAGGACCGCATCCGCGCGTTTGCGGAACCCAGCCGGATCGGCGACTTCCGCTTCGCGCCGACCCCCGGCCACGCCTCGCACCACCTCTCCTACCTGCACGAGCCGACGGGCAGCGCGTTCACCGGCGACACCGCCGGGGCCCGCATCGCCGGGAGCCCGACGATCGGCCCGACGCCGCCGCCCGACATCGACATCGACGCGTGGCTGACCTCGCTCGAGCTGATCGAGTCGTGGTCGCCCGATCGCCTGATGCCGACCCACTTCGGCTCCTTCGACGACGTCGCCGCCCAGTTGGACGAGCTGCGCCTGTGGTTCGACACGTGGGTCTCGGCGGCCAGTCGGCTGGATCTCAGGACCTGGGTGCGCGAACATCACGAGTGGGTGGCCGCGCGCAGCACCGAGGCGATCGCCGCGGCGCTGGGCCAGGCGGTGCCGACCGACCAGGCCTACCTTGGTCTGGAGCGGTACTGGTCGCTGCAGGAGCCGGCCTGAGGGGCCGCCCCGTCCAGGACGAGAAGCGTAAGGTGGGTAGGGATGGCACAGACGATCGAACGTCCGCGGACCAGCGGGCCGGACAGCGGCCTCGGGGGCGCCTGGCGCGTCATCGTCCGCAACGACGACCACAACACGTTCGACGGGGTCGCCTCCGCGCTCGCGCGGACGATCCCGGGCGTCAATCTCGATCGCGGCTACGAGATCGCCGATCGCATCCATCACACCGGGCTGGCGATCGTGTGGAGCGGGCACAAGGAGATCGCCGAGCTCTACTGGGAGCAGCTGCGGGACGCGGGCCTGACGATGGCCCCCCTGGAACAGGGCTAGACAAGGCATAGCGCAGGACGATGCCGGGCAAGAACGGATCCATGTCAGCTGGAGGACCGACCGCGGCGACGGATCGCGCAGCGCGTGAGCGCATCCTGCTCAAGCGTTACCACGAACGCGGCGACATGTCGGCCCGTGATCAGCTCGCCGAGGAGATGCTGCCGCTGGCCCGCGCCCTCGCGGGCCGCTACGCCGGCCGCGGTGAGCCCCTGGACGACCTCGTGCAGGTCGCCTGCATCGGGATCATGAAGGCGATCGACGGCTTCGACGTCACGCGCGAGGTCCGCTTCTCCTCCTACGCCACGCCGACCGTCCTGGGTGAGATCAAGCGCCACTTCCGTGACCGCACGTGGGCGCTGCACGTCCCGCGCGGCACGCAGGAGCTGCAGCTGAAGGTCGCCAAGGCCCGCGACGAGCTGACCAACGAGCTCGGCCGCTCGCCGACCGTCGAGGAGATCGCCAAGAAGGTCGATGCGTCGCTGGAGGACACGCTCTCCGCGATCCAGTCGGCGGCCGCGCACCGGACCCGCTCGTTCGACGAACCCGTGGGGGAGGACTCCACGCTGGCCGAGTCCATCGGCGGCGCCGACCCCGAGCTGGGCCGCGCCGAGGTGCGGGTCCTCATCGACGAGGCGCTCGACGTCCTCTCCGACCGCGACCGCGAGATCCTGCGGCTGCGCTTCGAGGAGGATCTCACGCAGACCGAGATCTCCAAGCTCATCGGGGTCTCGCAGATGCAGGTGTCGCGACTGATCCGTCAGTCCCTGGCCCGCATGCGGATGGACATCGAGTCCTCCGCGCCCCGGCGCTCGTCGGCGGCCTGACGCTCAGGCCACCGACGCGACGGGAACCGCCCGGCCCTCAGGCCGGGGGGTGCTCCTCGACGACCACGATGGACGTCTCCTCGACGACGAGCTCCGGCGCCAGCGCGTCGCCGCTGGCCAGCAGGTCGTTCCAGGAGTAGAGGACCTGGATCTGGTACCAGCCCTGGTGGTTGACGCGGAACGCGATCGCGTCCTCGCCCTCCCAGTAGCGCTCCCAGTCGAGCTTGGACTCGAAGGTCGCGGTCTGGAGGAACTTGTAGCGATCGTCGCGGCTGCGGAAGACCTGGTAGTTCGTCGCGCCGTAGCGGGGCGCGAGCGCGGCGAACGCGGCGAGCCGGTCGGCGAAGTCGTCGCCGCGGAAGCCCGTCGCGTACCAGGGGATGTGAACGACGCCGGCAGCCATCAGCCGACCTCCGCCCGAATCGCGCCGGGGCCGTCCTCGGTGCGGCCCTCGCCCTCGGCGGTCGCGCCGACGAGGATCGAGATCTTGCCTAGGTGCTTGTTCTCGTGCATGAGCTGGTGGGCCTCCGCCACCTGGTCGAAGCCCATCGTCTTCCACAGGACGGGGCGGATCTTGGACTGCTCGATGAGCTGGTTGGCCTTCGTGCACTCCCACGCGTTGGCGAAGTGCGAGCCGATGATCTGCTTCTGGCGCATCCAGAGGTAGCGCACGTCGAAGTCGAGCTGGAAGCCCGAGGTCGCGCCGCAGATGACGACCTTGCCGAACGGCTTGACGGTCAGCACGGAGGTCGGGAACGTGGCCTTCCCGACGTGCTCGAAGACGATGTCGGGTGCCTCCCCGAGGACCTCGGAGACGCGCGTGCCGAACGCGCGCGAGACCTTGAAGCGGGCCTTCTCCTCCTCCGGCGTCTCGCCGCCCTTGCGCATCATCCCCGCGAACTCGTTGCGGTTGATGAAGCCGGCGGCGCCGAGGCGCATGATCAGCTCGCCCTTCTCGTCGGAGCTGACGACGCCGACGGACTCCGCGCCCGCCGCCTTGACCAGCTGCGTCGCGAAGACGCCGAGACCGCCGGCCGCACCCCAGATGAGGACGCGGTGGCCGGGCTGCAGCTTGGCCTGGTCGATGAGCATCCGGTAGGCGGTGAAGTAGGTCAGCCCGTAGGAGGCCGCCTCGTCCCAGGAGAGGTTCTTGGGCTTGGGCAGCAGCTGCTGGGCCTGGACCTTCGTGAACTGGGCGAAGGAGCCCCACGTCGTCTCGTAGCCCCAGATCCTCTGGCTGGGCGCGGCGAGCGGATCGAGGCCGTGGACCTCGGGATCCTCGTAGGAGGCCTGGTTGCAGTGCACCACGACCTCGTCGCCGGGCGCCCAGCGGGTCACGCCCTCGCCGACCTTCCAGACGACGCCGGACGCGTCGCTGCCGCCGATGTGATGGCCGTACTGCGGGTGATCTCCGTAGCCGAAGACCGACACGGGCTTGCCGAGCGCGGCCCACACGTTGTTGAAGTTCACGCCGGCCGCCATGACGCGGACGATGACCTCGAAGGCACCGGGCTCCGGTACCTCGATCTCCTCTACCTGGAAGGCGTCCTTGGGCTCGCCCAGGCGGTCCTCGCGGATCACCCAGGCGGCCATCGTCGCCGGGAGCTCGCCCGGCTCGGTGTCCACGCTTGTGAGGTTGGATAGATCGGCGGCCATAGACCCCCAACCTTACCCGTCGGTCAGTCCAGATAGCCCTGTCGCCGGATGTAGAAGACCAGGATGGCGAGGGTCACCACGGGCAATCCGACGCCCAGCCCGAAGAACCAGCCCGCCGTGTCGATCACGTCGATCATCCACGAGAAGTTCATGCCGAAGAAGGACGAGACGGCGGTCAGCGGCAGGAAGATCGTGGCGATCAGCGAGAGCCGCTCGCTGGCGCGCGCGAGCCGCGTGTTCGTGACGGAGTCGGCGAGGTGGATGGCGCCGGTGAGGCGATCGCGCTCGCTCTCCGCGCGGACGGCCAGCCGGCGCAGGTGGTCCTGGACGTCGGCGAAGTAGGCGGCCGAGTCGCTGCCCAGGCCGGGCAGACTGGCGAGGTTCGACGAGGCCCGGTAGAAGGTGTCGCGCTGGGTGGCGAGGATGCGGTCGAGCTTGAGCACCGGGTGGCGCACGGCGACGATCTCGCGGCGCACGCCCTCCTCCTCGCCCTCGAGCAAGTGATCCTCGAGCTGCTCGATGCGCAGCTCGAGCTCGTGCATGACCGGGAAGAACGAGTCGGTCAGCGCGTCGATCACCCGGTAGATGATCCAGCGGTCGTCGCCGGGGTCCTCGGGGTCGTCGGCGAGGTGGTCCAGCGAGATGCAGGGCGCGCGGCGGACGGTGACGAGCCAGTCGTCGCAGACGAACAGGTGCGTCTCGATCATCTCGACGTCGTTGCGGTCGTCGATCCGGGCGCCGTAGAAGACGAGCAGCAGGTGGCTGCCGTAGTCGTCCAGCTTCGGCAGCTGCTGGAACTCCTCGGAGTCCTCCACCGCCAGCCGGTGCAGCCCGAACTTCTCCTGCGCCATCGCCATGGTCTCGGCGCTGGGGTCGATGAGGTCCACCCAGATGTACTCGCCGGTGGCGAGGGCCGCGTCGATCGCGTTCGGGTCACCGTCACGGACGATCTGCATCGTTGCGGACCCTAGACCCTGCTCAGGCGGCGCTACGGCAGCAGCAGGTCCTGCTGGGCGCTCGGGCGCTTGGCGCCCACCTTGACCATCGCCGGGCGGATGTCGCCTCCGGAGACGTGGACGGAGTAGGCGCCCTGGCGGACGTCGGCCTGGATCGTGGCCGTGTCGCGCGGGTTGATCGGGCCGGTCTCCTGACGCACGCCGGCCTTGGCGCTGCCGGGGGAGTCGCTCGTCTCCAGCGTCACCTGCTGGGAGCGGTCGGTGTGGTTGGTCACGATGAGCGTGATCGGCCCCGCGCCGAACCTGCCGGGCGACACGGAGACCTTGTCCTTTGCGACGTAGGCGGTCACCTGGATCGGGACCGGCGGCCGGTCGCGGTTGGTGTACTTCTGGTCCTCACCGCCGCATCCGCCCACGAACGCGGCGACGACGGTCACACCGAGCACGGCAGCAGCAGTTCGTGGCACGCGAAGCATCCCTCTCGATCACTCTCTCCGTGGCGGGACGATATCCGAGATGAACGCGAACGGCCGGTTCACCGCGGGAGGGCTTCGGATCAGCGCCGGATCTCGGCGAGGCGCAGCTGGAGGGACTGCCACGCGACGTCCTCGGCGTCCTCGTACTGGCGTCCTTCGAGGCCGGCGATAGCGGCGGCGTAGAGCGTCCACGCCTGGCGCTCGGCGTCCAGGCGATCCAGCTCCTGGTCTGTGAACGTCGGCATGGCGGAAGCCTACCCCCATCCAGGGGGATCGGATCCGCAAGAAGGCGTGCAGGCCGTCTTGTCCGTCGCGTAGGACACCGGGCATGGATCTGCTGGATCACCCGCTGCGCACCGTCGAGTTCCTGGCCGTCGACACCGAGACCAACGGGTTCGGCGGCGATCGCTGCGAGCTCACCGAGGTCGGGGCGGTGCTCGTCGGCGGCGGTGAGCTGCATGATCGGTTCGCCTCGCTGTGCGCGGTCCGCGCGCCGCTCTCGCGCGGCGTGCAGCGGCTGACCGGCATCACGCAGTCGATGCTCGACGAGGCGCCGGAGGCCGAGATCATCCTGGAGGACCTCGTCGCCCAGCTCGAGGGCCGGGTGCTCGTCGCCCACAACGCCTCCTTCGACCGCCGCGTCCTCGCGCAGGCGTGCGAGCGCGCCGGGTTGCACTGGCCCGATCCGCCCGCGCTGTGCACGCTCGCGCTGGCCCGCCGCTTCGCCCCGCTGGCCACGCAGCGCAAGCTCGTGCCGCTGGCGCAGTCGCTGGGCATCGACGTCGTGCAGGCGCACCGCGCGCTGGCCGACGCCGAGACCTGCGGGCGCGTGCTGTGCGCGCTGCTGCCCAAGCTCGCCGCCCAGGCCGCGACGGTCGGCGAGGCGATCGAGGCGCTGCGGCCCAGCCGCGGGGGTGGGAACGGAGGCCGCGGGCGGGCTCCCCGG
>JAOPZL010000274.1 GCA_025964175.1 Solirubrobacterales bacterium | reverse complement strand
CTCGCGACCCAGCACGCGCGCCCCGCTGAGGCGGTCGGCGGCCCCGAGCACGAGCCGCCCCGTGGGCGAGAGCGCGGTCCGCAGCCCGCGGACGGTGCTGGCGACCTCGTCGGCGGCGAAGTAGATGAGCACGTTGCGGCAGGTGATGACGTCGAAGGTCGACTCGCCCAGCGGCGGGATCGGGTCGCGGACGAGGTTGTGGTGCGCGAAGCGCACGAGCGACCGCACCGGCTCGCGTACCCGCATCATCCCACCGTCACGCTCGAACCAGCGGGCGCGCAGCTCGGCCGGCACGTGGGCCACGGACCGCTCGCGGTAGCTCCCTGCGCGGGCGCGCGTCAGCGCCGACGGCGAGATGTCGGTGGCGAGGATCTCCACCGGCGGGTCCAGCGGCCAGTACGCCTCCCGGGCGAGGATGGCCAGCGAATAGGCCTCGTCGCCGGTCGCGCACGCGGTGCACCAGACGCGGACCCGGTCCTCGCCGCGTACCCGCGCCTCTGCCAGCATCGAGCGCCAGTCCAGGCGCGTCAGCTCCTCGGCGTTGCGCAGGAAGAACGTCTCCTTGACCGCGACCTCGTCGATCAGCGCCAGGAGCAGCTCGGCTCCGCACCTCGGCTCATCCAGGCCCCGCAGCACCTCGCTGGCCGTGCCCGCGTCCAGCCGCTGCACGGCCGAGCGCAGCGCCGTCAGACGCGTCGCGTCGATCTCGATGCCGCTCGCGCTGTGCACGCGCTGGGCCAGCTGGACCAGCGCGTCGCTCATCCGACGATCCTGCGCTTGGCCGGGAGCGAGGCGAGCGTCGGCCCGATCTCCTCCAACGCGAGCACGACGCCCGCGCCGGCCGAGACCGCGGCGCTCGGCATCCCCGCGACCGCGGAGCTCGCCTCGTCCTGGGCGATGGCCAACCCGCCGCCGGCGACGATCGCGCGGACGCCGAGCGCTCCGTCGTCGCCCATGCCGGTCAGGACCGCGACCGCGACGTCGCGCCCCAGCGCCTGGGCCAGCGACGCGAAGAGCACGTCGGCACCCGGCCGGTGCGCGGCGCCGTCGTCGTGCGGGTCCAGGCTCAGCGTGAGCGAGCGGTCGACCGTCAGGTGGGCGCCGTCGGGAGCCACCCAGACGCCGGGCGTCGCCGGGACACCCTGGGCGGCGAGCCGCACCGCGGGCGGAACGGCCTGGTCCAGCCATCGCACCAGTCCCTCGCTGAACCCGACGGTCATGTGCTGGACGACGACGATCGGCACGGCGGGCGACGCCGGCAGGTGGGAGAGGACCTCACGCAGCGCGCTCGGGCCCCCGGTGGACGCGGCGATGCCGATCGCCCGCACGGCGTGGTTGACGATGGCGGATGCCGGCTCGCGCGATCGCGGCGCGGCGACCGGGGGCGCGGCGACGTGCAGGCGGCTGAGACGGCGCACGCGACGGCGCAGCGCCAGCCCCTCGGGACCGTCGGCGTCGCGCAGCCCGACCTCGCCCTTGTGCAGGACGTCGACGGCGCCGGCGGCCAGCGCCTCGGCCGCCTGCTCACCGGCGTGGGACGAGAGCACCACGATCGGGATCGGCCGCTGCTGCATGATCCGCCGGGTCGCGGCGATCCCATCGATGCCGGGCAGCTCCAGGTCCATCGTCACGAGGTCCGCCCGCAGGGCGGGCAGCGCGGCGAGGAGCTCCTCGGCCGTCCCGTAGCTGCCGGCGACCTCGATGTCGCCCTCGGCCTGCAGCACGCGGGCCAACGCGTGGGCGTACGTGCGCGAGTCGTCACACACGGCGATGCGGATCGCGGGGGCTATCGGATCACCAACCGCTCGACGATCTCCAACAGGGTCCGCTGGTCGAACTCGCTTTTGTCGACGTAGGCGTCGGCGCCCGCCTCGGCGCCGCGGCGGCGGTCGGCCTCGTCGCCGCGCGAGGAGACGACCACGACCGGCAGCGCACTCCAGCGGGGGTCGTCGCGCAGCTGCAGGAGCAGCCCGAACCCGTCCAGGACGGGCATCTCGATGTCGGTGAGGACGAGCCGCACGTCGGGCTCGCGGTCCAGCACGTCGAGCGCCTCCCGGCCGTCGCGAGCGGTCACGACGAAGTAGCCGGCGCCGGTCAGGATCGTGCGCTGGAGCTCGCGGACGGTGTGCTGGTCGTCGACGACGAGGACGGTCGCCTCGACGTCCCCGCCGGATGTGCCGCCGGCCGCGGCGGTGAGAGCCGGCCGGGGCGCGGTGGCCGCCAGCGCGGACGCGGCGCGCACGACGTGGCGCGCATCGACGATCAGCCCGATCGAGCCGTCGTCCAGCACCGTCGCGCCGAGGTAGCCGGGGACGTTCGCGAGGACCGCCCCCAGCGGCTTGACGACCGCCTCCTGCTCGCCGACCAGGCGGTCGATGCGCACGGCGACGCGGCGGTTGAGCGCGGAGACGATCAGCACGGGGCCGGTGGCGGGTGCCGTGGCCGGGGGCATCGACAGCAGGTCGGCGAGGTCGACGAGCTGGACCGCCTCGCCGCGCAGCTCGACGGCGACGCGGTCGCCGAGGGACACGATGCACTCGGCCTCCACGACCTCCTCGAGCACGACGAGCGGCAGGCCGAAGACCTGACCGGCGCGTTCCACCAGGAGCAGTCCGAGCACGGCCAGGGTGGTCGGCATGCGCAGCGTGAACTCGCTGCCCCGCCCCGGCGCGCTCTCCACGAGCAGCGTCCCGCCCAGCGCCTCGGCATCGCGCCGCACGGCGTCCAGGCCGACGCCGCGGCCGGAGAGATCGCCGACGTGGTCGGCGGTCGAGAAGCCGGGAGCCGACAGCAGGTCGGCGAGCTCCGCGGGGGTGGACGCGCGCTCGCACAGCTCGCGGGCGACGCCGCGGCCGTCGTCACCGACGCCGATGACCACGCCGCTGCCGCTGGTGTCGGCGCTCAGGACGATCCGCCCCTGGCGCGCCTTCCCCGCCGCCTCGCGCTCGTCGGGCGGCTCGATCCCGTGGGAGACCGCGTTGCGCAGCAGGTGGACGATGAGGTCGGAGAGCCCGTCCAGGATCACCCGGTCCAGCTGGGCGTCGACGCCGACGAGCTCGAGCTCGGCCTCCTTGCCCTCCTGCATCGCGATGTCGCGCACCGCGCGCGGGAACGGACCGACGATCGAGGACAGCGGCAGCGTGCGCAGGCGCAGCGCCGCCTCCTGCAGGGTGATCATCAGCCCCTCGCCGGTCTGGAGCTCGTCGCGGACGCGCTCGTCGATGTCGGGGCCTGCCAGGTGCTCGAAGCGACGCATCCCGACCACGGCCTGCCCGGCGACGTCGAGCAGCTCGTCGACGCGCTCGGCGGCGACGCGCAGGGTGCGCGTCCGCCTGCGGGCGGGGGGCGGGGGCGACGTCGCGACGGATGTCCCGGCCGGCGGGGCGATCGGCACGATCTCCGTCGTTCGCTGCGCATCGGGCGCCGACCCGGCCGGCCCGGCGTCGTCGCCGCCCTCCCCGCGCGCCCGGGCCTCCGCGGCGCGCAGCCGCTCCACCACCGGCTCGGGCTCCAGCGGCGCCCCGTCCATCGCCCCGCGGATCGCGTCGGTCACCTCGAGCAGCGGGCCGACGAGTGCCGCGTCGAGGTCGCCGGTGGCCCGGGCCTCGGAGAGCAGGTCCTCGACCGCTCCGGCGACGGTGCCGATCGACTGCAGGCCGACCATCCCGGCCGTCCCCTTCAGCGAGTGCGCGTGGCGGAAGAGCTCGCGCACGGACTCCGCGTCGCCGTCCCCCACCTCGACGGCCAGCAGCGTCTGCACCATCTGGTCCAGTCGCTCGCCCGCCTCGGCGCGGAAGATGGCCAGGAGCCGGTCGTCCATCGCGTTCGCGCTATCCGCCGTCGGCGACGGCCAGGAGGATCCGGCGCGCGTCCAGGACGCCGACGAGCTCCTCGTCGACGAGCGCGCGGCCGACGAGACCGCGTTCGTCGACCCCCTCCAGCTCCTGCGGCAGCGGCTCCACGCCCACGATCTCGTGCACCGCGAGCCCCGCCACCAGGTCGCCGTCCTGCGCGACCACGATGTAGCGCCCGGGCTCGAGGCCGGGCACGCCCAGGGCCGTCGCCAGCTCGACGACCGGCAGCACCGTCCCGCGCAGCGACCGGACGCCGACGACCGACGGCGGCGCGCCGGGCACGGGCGTGATGTCGCCGCGATCCTCGATCTCGCGCACCTGTGCGACGTCGAACGCGTAGCGCTCCAGGCCGATGCGGACGTGGACGCCGTCGGTCATCGCGCGACTACCCGCGATCGCCGCCGCGGCGACCACCGTGGCGGTGGGCGCCGCCGACGCGGCGCTCGCCACCGCCGGGCTCGGACGTCAGCCCGACCTGGGCCAGCGTCTGCTCGAGCTGCTCGACGAGCTGCTCGACCTGCTCGGTCGTCTCCAGCCGGCGGTCCTGCTCGGCCGCGAGCTGCTGCGCCGCGGAGCGGATCTCCGACATCGCCTGGGAGACCTGGTCGGCGGCGGAGCGCTGCTGCGCGGTCGCGCGCAGCGTCTCGTCGAGCTCCTCGCCCGTGGAGTGCATGAGCTCGACGACCTCGGAGGCCTGCTTGGAGCCGCGCTCGGTGGCGAGGATCGTCGCGTTGGTGTCGTCGCGCAGCGTGGAGATGATGCCCTTGATCGAGTCGGCGGAGCGCACGGAGCGCTCCGACAGCTTGCGGACCTCGCTGGCGACGACGGCGAAGCCCCTGCCCGCGTCGCCGGCCCGCGCGGCCTCGATCGCCGCGTTGAGCGCGAGCAGGTTGGTGCGCTCGGCGATCTCGGTGATCAGCTCCATGATCTCGCCGATCTGCTGGCCGCCGTGGCCGAGGTCGAGCGTGCGCTGGGCGATCGTCTCGACCTGCGAGCGCATGTCCTCCATCGTGTCGCTCGTCTGCGCGGCGGCGCTGGCCGTCGTCTGCGCGCTGGCGGCGATGGAGCGCGCGGTCGCCGTCATCTCCTCGATCGTCGCGGCGGTCTGCGCGATCGCCGCCGACTGCTGGTTGGTCGCCGCGGCGGCCTCCTGCGCGGCGGCGCGCATGTCCAGCGACGCCTCGGTGAGGGTCTGCGCGGTGCGGCGGATGCGGTGGAACAGGCGCGCGAGCAGCCGCGTGATGTAGACGAACAGGGCGAGGCTGAGCAGGGTCGCGACGATGGCGAGGCCGGTGGTCCACCAGAAGGCCTTGTCGGCGAGGTCCTTCGCGTGCTCGCGCGAACCGGCCGTCGTGGCGTTCTGGCTGTTGGAGAACGAGGCCACCTGGTCCTGGAAGCGCTGCCCAGCCTGCTCGTAGTCCTGGATCGCGGACCTGCCGTCGGGGGTCCCCGCGCGGGCCAGCGCCGTGTCGCCCGCGATCTCCATGTCGTCGGAGGCCTTGGTGATCGCGTCGACGTACGACAGGACCGCCGGGGTCACCTCGCCCGAGGTGCGCGCGCGCTGGTGCAGCGTCTGGTAGGCGCTCTCGAGGGCGCCGAGCGACGAGGCCTCCCGGCGACCGTCGCGCAGGGCCTTGTCGGTCTCGTAGAGGCGCTGGAGCAGGTTCTGGCGGATCAGCCCGATGGTGCGCTGCGTCTGCGCCTTGCCATCCGCGTGCTCCCACTCGTCGGTGGACGCGTCGTACAGCGAGAGGGCGAAGACGATCGTCCCGATCCACAGGATGCTGATGACCGCGCCGGCGATGGCGACGCGTCGAGATGGGCCACGAAGGGCGAGCACAGGGGCGGGAAGCTACCCGCTAGCGTCGAGCGCCATGTCGGAACCGGCCCAGCTGCACCGACTGTTGCCGCATCCGGGAGCCGTGAGCCCCGCTGCGGCAGCCGCCCATCTCGTGGGGCGCGAGGTGCTGATCCTGAACATGGTCGCCTCCGCCGACGGCCACACCACGGTTGCCGGGCGCTCCCGCGGAATCCGGGGCGGGCAGGGCGATCGGGAGCTGTTCCACGCGCTGCGCGCCCACGCCGACGCGATCCTCGTCGGCACCGGCACGCTGCGGGCGGAGCGCTACGGCGACTGGATCCGCGACGACCGCCGACTGGCGATGCGCGCGGCCGCCGGTCTCACGCAGCCGCCGGTGGGCGCCACCCTCGCGCGCCTGGGCGACGTCCCGTGGGACATCCCGCTGTTCACCTCGCCGGGGCGCATGATCGTCTACAGCGGCGTGCCCGTCGACGTGCCCGAGACGGTCACCGCCGACGTCGAGGTCGTCGTCCTCGATCGCGCCGACCCGGCCGCGGCGATCGCCGACCTGCGCGCTCGGGGTCTGCGCTCGATCCTGTGCGAGGGCGGCGCGCGCCTCAACGGCGTGCTGCTGTCGGCCGGGCTCGTCGACGAGCTGCAGCTCGTCATCGCGCCGCAGGTCGTCGGCGGCACCGACGCCCTGACCGTCGTCCAGGGAACCCTCGAGGACGACCTCGCGCTGACCCTCCTGGACGCGTACGAATCGGAGGATGCGCTCTTGCTGCGCTACCGGATCGCGAGAGACGTGTGATACACACGGAGCCAGTGGAGCAGAGACTGATCGGCGTCGACGTCGGCGGCACGAAGGTGTCGATCGCCGTGCTCGCCGGGGGGACCCTCGGAGAACCCCAGCTGGAGCCGACCGAGCTCAGCTCCGCCGACGCGCTGATCGACCAGCTCGTCGCCGGCATCCGCCGCGCGCAGGGCGACGAGCGCGTCGACGCCGTCGGGGTCGGTGTCCCGTCGGTCATCGACTGGGCGACCGGCACGGTCCGCTCCTCGGTCAACATCCCGCTGCAGGACGTCCCGCTGCGCGAGGCGCTGCGCGAGCGGCTCGGACTGCCGGTGTTCGTCGACAACGACGCCTCCTGCGCCGCGCTGGCCGAGGCCCACGGCCCCGACGGCGTGCTCGAGGCCGCCAACCTCCTGATGTTCACCGTCGGCACCGGGGTCGGCGGCGGGATCGTCGTCGACGGGCGCGTCTACCGCGGCGTGACCGGCGCGGGCGGCGAGTTCGGCCACATCATCATCGGCGCGGACCTGACCAACGGCCTGCCCGCCCACTCCCGCCACTTCCCCCAGCCCGGCTCGCTGGAGGCGCTCGCCTCCGGCCGCGCGCTCGACGCGCTCGGCCGCGAGCGCGGCTTCGACGGCGGCCACGCCGTGGTCGACGCCGCCCGGGCCGGCGACGAGCGGGCGATCGCCGTGATGACGATCATCGGCCACCGCCTCGGCATCGGCGTGGCCAGCGCCATCAACCAGTTCGACCCCGAGGTCGTGGCCATCGGTGGCGGCGTCTCGGCCGCCGGCGACCTCCTGCTGAGCCCCGTCCGGGAGGCCGTCGATCGGTTCGTCCTGCCGGGAGTGGGTACTCGGACGCAAGTGCGGATCGCTCGCTCGGGACCGCAGGCCGGCGTGCGTGGTGCGGCGCTCCTGGCCGGGCAGGAGCTGGTGCTGGGCGATCGCGTCACACCCATGCAGGAGACGCACTGAGGATGCGTTCACGGACCCGCCGAGCATCCGCCGCGGGGCAGCATCTACACTCGCGACCGGGGACTTCGGGGTCGCGTCCTCTCCGCCCTTCTGCCATCCGTTCGGAGACCACGCGATGAACCCGGAACGATCGTGACCGCAATCGACGAGAACCCCCTCGTGAAGGGACTCGAGCGCCTGCCCGTCGGCCCCACGACGATGACGATCTTCGGGGCGACCGGTGATCTCGCGCGTCGCAAGCTGCTGCCCGCGCTCTACAACCTCGCCCACGAGGGCGCGCTGCCCGAGGTCTTCAACCTCATCGGCGTCTCCCGCGGCGACGAGGACTCCGAGCAGTTCCGCGCCTGGGCGCGCGAGGCGATCATCGAGTTCAGCCGCCGCACGCCCGATCCACGGGTGCTCGACGCCCTGCTGGGCGGCGTCCGCTACATCGCCGGGACCTTCGACGACCCCGAGACCTACCGCAAGCTCGGCGAGGAGCTCGCGGCGTTCGACGCCATCAGCGACGACCCGCTCAACCGCCTCTTCTACCTCTCGACGGCGCCCCAGTTCTTCCCGGTGATCATCGAGGCGATCGGCGAGGCCGGGCTGAACACCCACGACGACTGCGAGGTGCGCGTCGTCATCGAGAAGCCGTTCGGCACCAACGGCGAGGAGGCGCGCGAGCTCAACCGCCGCGTCCTGTCGGTCTTCGACGAGCACCAGGTCTTCCGCATCGACCACTACCTCGGCAAGGAGACCGTCCAGAACGTCATGGCGTTCCGGTTCGCCAACGGCCTCTTCGAGCCGCTGTGGAACCGCAACTACATCGACCGCGTGGAGATCACCGCGGCCGAGGAGGTCGGGATCGGCACCCGCGCGGGCTACTACGACCAGGCCGGCGCGCTGCGCGACCTCGTCCAGAACCACATGCTCCAGCTGCTGTGCCTGCTGGCCATGGAGCCGCCGGTCACCTTCTCCGCCGACGAGGTCCGCGACGAGAAGGTCAAGGTCCTGCGCGCGGTCCAGCCGCCGCCGCCGGAGGCGACGGTCCGCGCCCAGTACACGGCCGGGACGGTCGGCGGCGAGGAGGTCAAGGGCTACCTCGAGGAGGACGGCGTCCCGCCCGACTCCCAGACCGAGACCTACGCCGCGCTGCGGCTGGAGATCGACAACTGGCGCTGGAACGGCGTGCCGTTCTACCTGCGCACGGGCAAGGCGCTGGCCCGCAAGGTCACCGAGATCGCCGTGATCCTCAAGCCCGTCCCCCACCTCGCGTTCCAGGAGGAGGGATCGATCGGCGTGCGTCCCAACCAGCTCGTGCTGACGATGCAGCCCAACGAGGGCGTCTCGCTCTCGCTCGGGGCCAAGATCCCCGGGACCCGCATGCGCATCCGGCCGGTGCAGATGGAGTTCCTGTACGGGACCGCGTTCATGTCGCAGTCGCCCGAGGCCTACGAGCGGCTCATCACCGACGCGATGCGCGGCGACGCCACCCTCTTCACGCGCAACGACGAGGTCGAGGCGCAGTGGCGGGTCATCGACCCGCTGCTCTCGGCCTGGGCCGAGGGCAAGCCCGAGCTGGACACCTACCCGGCCGGCTCCCAGGGGCCGAGCACCGCGTCGCGCATCATGGAGCCGGGCGACGAATGGCGCGCGATCTAAGTGAGCCCTGATCGTGGCGACACGACCTGGTTCGCGCGGGACACCAAGCCGACCAAGGTCGAAGAGGCGCTGCGGCACCTGCTCGTCGAGCAGCGGCGGGCGTACAACGGCGACGAGGACGCCGCTGACGAGGTCGGCATGGCCGTCCCCGCCCGCGTCCTCAACCTCGTCGCCGTCGTCGACCGCCAGTGGCGCGGCGAGATCGAGAACCGCCTCGAGCGCGTGGGGCGCTACCACGCGTCGCGCACCGTCCTGTGCGCCGTCGAGCCCGGCCGGCGCACGATCGACGCCCGCGCGACGGTCATCGTCGACGCCCAGGGGCGGGCCGGCGAGTTCGCCACCACCCACGAGCACGTCGTCGTCGACATCGGGACCGAGCACGTCAAGCACCTCGACTCGATCGTCGACCCGCTCGTGGTCACCGACCTCCCGACGATGCTGTGGGCGCCCCACGGCCACAACGAGGCGATCGACGCGCTCCTGCCCCTCGCCCAGGCCGTCCTGCTGGACTCCGTCGACGAGCCCGACATCGAGGACGCGATCGGCCGCGCGCGGGCGCTGAGCGAGCGCGCGTACGTCGTGGATCTGGCGTGGCTGCGCTCCACGCCGTGGCGCGAGCGGATCGCCGCGTCCTTCAGCCCCTCTCGCTATCGCCTCCAGCTGCCGACTATCTCCAGTGTGGAGATCCGCCATCACCCCGAATCCGCGGTCGCCGGCGTGCTGCTGCTCGGCTGGCTGGCCTCGCGACTGGGCTGGACGCCAGGCGCGCTGGCCGCACGCCGCGACGTCCTCGAAGGCCGCGCCCGCACTCGCAAGGGCGAGGTGCGCCTCACGCTGAAGCCGGCTCCCGACCAGTCCGTGCGCGGGCTGGAGGGGCTGACGATCGAGACCGCGAGCGGCATGAAGCTGTCGCTGGATCGCGGCGAGGGCGGCCTGCGCGCCCGCCGCATCACCCCCACCGGGCGCGGCTCCGCCAACGACCGCACCTGGACGGTCATGGGCGCCTCGCGCGGCGAGTCGGGCATCCTCGGCGAGGGCATCCGCCAGGCGCTGCTGCGCGACGGCACGTACGCACCGGCGCTGGACTCGGCCGCGGGGCTGGTGTCATGACGGTCCGCGAGCCGATCCACACCGCGGGCGGCGTCCCGCTGGGCAGCCCGTTCCCGCCGATCGCCGACTACGCCTTCCTCAGCGACTGCGAGACGACCGCGCTCGTCGCCCCGTCGGGTGCGATCGAGTGGATGTGCCTGCCGCGCATGGACGGGCCGTCGATCTTCGGCTCCATCCTCGACCGCGACGCCGGCGGGTTCCGCCTCGGCCCGGCCGACACGATGGTCCCCGCCGCGCGTCGATATCTGCCCGGGACGATGATCCTGGAGACGACCTGGGGGACGCGCCTGGGCTGGCTGATCGTCCGCGACCTGCTGCTCATCGGCCCCTGGCACCACGACTCCGAGCGCTCGCGCACCCACCGTCGCTCGCCCACCGACGACGACGCCGATCACGTCCTGCTGCGCACGATGCGCTGCGTCAACGGCGCCGTCGAGGTCCACCTCGACTGCCAGCCGATCTACGACTACGGCCGCAGCCACGCGACCTGGGCCTACGACGGGCCGGGCTACGGCTCGGCGGTCGCCCAGTTCCCCGGCCACGACCTGCAGCTGCGCATGACGACCGACCTCCGCCTCGGCTTCGAGGGCTCGCGCGTGCGCGCCCGCACGACGCTGCGCGACGGCGACACCGCCTTCGTGGCGCTGGCCTGGAGCGAGCACGGCGGCCCGGAGACCTACGAGGAGAGCTACGAGCGCCTCGTCCACACGGCCGACTTCTGGCACGAGTGGATCTCCCACGGCGAGTTCCCCGACCACCCGTGGCGGGCCTACCTGCAGCGCTCGGCGCTGACCCTCAAGGGGCTGACCTACTCGCCCACCGGCGCGATGGTCGCCGCGGCGACGACGTCGCTGCCGGAGACGCCGCGCGGCGAGCGCAACTGGGACTACCGCTACAGCTGGATCCGCGACTCGACGTTCATGCTGTGGGGGCTGTACACGCTGGGCTTCGACTGGGAGGCCAACGACTTCTTCTACTTCATCGCCGACGTCGCCGAACGCGACCCCGACATCCAGATCATGTACGGGATCGGCGGTGAGACCGAGCTGCGCGAGGTCATCCTCGACCACCTCCACGGCTACGACGGCGCCCAGCCGGTGCGCATCGGCAACGACGCCTACAACCAGGACCAGCACGACGTGTGGGGCGCGATGCTCGACTCGATCTTCCTGCACACGAAGTCGCGAGACCACCTCGCGGAGTCGCGCTGGCCGATCATCTGCCGCCTCGTCGAGAAGGCCATCGAGCGCCACGGCGACCCCGACCGCGGCATCTGGGAGGTGCGCGGCGAGCCCAAGCACTTCGTGTCGTCCAAGGTCATGTGCTGGGTGGCGATGGACCGCGGCGCACGCCTGGCCCTGCTGCGCGAGGACCAGGACATGCACGACCGCTGGCGCGCGGCCGCCGATCGCCTGCACGAGGACATCTGCACCAACGGCGTCGACGAGCGCGGCGTCTTCACGCAGCACTACGACACCGACGCGCTGGACGCCAGCGCGCTGCTCATGCCGCTCCTGCGCTTCCTGCCCGCCGACGACCCGCGCATCCGCGCCACGGTCATGGCGATCGCCGAGGAGCTCACCGTGGACGGCCTCGTCCTGCGCTACAAGGTCGAGGAGACCGACGACGGCCTCGCGGGCGAGGAGGGCACGTTCACGATCTGCTCGTTCTGGCTCGTGTCGGCGCTGAGCGAGATCGGCGAGCACCAGCGCGCCCGCGACCTGTGCGAGAAGCTGCTCGGCTACGCGTCCCCGCTGCACCTGTACGCCGAGGAGATCGACCCCCGGTCGGGCCGCCACCTCGGCAACTTCCCGCAGGCCTTCACCCACCTGGCGCTGATCAACGCGGTCATGCACGTCATCCGCGCCGAGGAGGAGATGATCGAGAGCCAGCCGACGCTCTCACCCGGACCCGAGAACGAAGAGGGGATGTCCTTTTGACCCTGATCACACGCCTCCCCGACCAGGAGGCCGTCGCGCTCCACGCCGCCCAGGTCGTGGCCGACGTCGTCAACGGGACCAGCTCGACCGTGCACGTCGCGCTGGCCGGTGGGACCACGCCGGAGCGCTGCCATGAGCTGCTCGCGCCGCTGGTGACCGACTGGGGCCACGTCCACCTGTGGCTCTCCGACGAGCGCGCCGTCCCGCCCGACGACGACGACAGCAACTTCAAGATGATCCGCCGGTCGCTGCTGGACCGGATCAGCATTCCGGCCGAGAACGTCCACCGCGTGCTCGGCGAGCTCGGGCCCTACGCCGCCGCCGACGACTACGAGCGCGAGATCCGCGAGCACGTCACCGCCGGGATCGACGGCGTCCCGATCATCGACATCGTGATGGCCGGCATGGGGCCCGACGGGCACACGTGCTCGCTCTTCCCCGGGCACAAGGAGCTCGAGATCCGCGACCGGCTGGTCGTCGGGCTCGAGGACTCCCCCAAGCCTCCCCCGGAGCGGATCACGTTCACGCTGCCGCTGCTCAACGCCGCGACCCGCACCCTGCTGCTCAGCGCCGGCGAGGGCAAGCGCGAGGCGACCGCGCGCGTCATCGCCGGTCCCGACCCGGCGACGCCCGCGTCGATGCTGGCCCTGGGCAACCTCGAGCTCATCGTCGATCGGGCCGCCGCACCCAGCTGAACGGGCGGGCGGCGGCGACGCCGGCGGGAGGCCCGAGCCCCCGCTTCTGTACCGTTGACGACGTGGCCGTCGACGCGCAGCAGGTCGAGATGCTGGAGGGCCTGGAGCAGACGAGGCGGCGCACGCTCTCGCTCGTGCAGCACCTCTCCCAGCGCGACCTGACCCGGGTCCTGGACCCGATCATGTCGCCTCTGGCCTGGGACCTCGGCCACATCGCCGCCTACGAGGACCTGTGGATCGGCCACCGCCTCGGCGGGCTGCCGCTGATGCACGAGGAGCTCGCGGCGCTGTACGACGCCTTCGAGACGCCGCGCGCGGTGCGCGGCGACCTGGAGTTCCTGCGCGGCGCGCCGCTGACCGAGTACCTGGACGCGGTCCGCGAGCGGACGCGGGCGGTGACCGCCATGCACGGCGTGACCGACCGCCACGAGCTCGTCCTGCGCCACGAGCTGCAGCACGACGAGACGATCCTCCAGGTGCTCGCGCTGGCCGGGCTGCTGCCCGACGGGTGGGGCGTGCCGTCCGCCGTTGCCGGCGACGACGGATGGTCGCTCGTCCCGGGCGGCACCTTCGCGCTCGGCGCCGACGACGATGGCTTCGCCTACGACAACGAGCGCCCGCGCCACCCCGTCGAGGTCGCCCCCTTCCGCATCGCCCGCCGACCGGTCACGAACGCGACCTGGCTGACCTTCACCGAGGGCGGCGGCTACGAGCGCCGCCCCTGGTGGTCGCACGAGTCGTGGATGTGGAAGGAGGAGTACGACATCGGGGACTGTCCCCGCTCGGTCCGCACCGGAGACCCCGATGCGCCCGTCGCGCACGTCTCCTGGTTCGAGGCCGACGCCTTCGCTCGCTGGGCCGGTGCACGACTGCCGACCGAGGCCGAGTGGGAGAAGGCGGCGACCTCGGGCCAGACTGCCGGCATCGGCGAGGTCTGGGAGTGGACCGCCTCATCCTTCGCCGGGTACCCCGGCTTCCGCGCCTATCCGTACCCCGAGTACTCCGAGCCGTTCTTCGGCGACCGCTACCGCGTCCTGCGCGGCGGCTCCTGCGTCACCCATCCCCGCGTGGCGTCACACACGTTCCGCAACTGGGATCTGCCCCAACGCCGACAGCTGTTCGCCGGCCTGCGGCTGGCGAAGGAGGCCTGACCGCCATGACCATCGTCGACTCCCACCTCGACGTCGCCGCCGAGCGCTCGCTCGCCGACGACGTCTTCGACGGCCTCACCCGGCCGTTCAAGGAGCTCCCGCCCAAGCACTTCTACGACGCCCGCGGCTCCGAGCTGTTCGAGGCGATCTGCGCGCAGCCCGAGTACTACCCCACGCGCACCGAGCTGGCGATCCTGCAAGAGCGAGCCGGAGAGCTGATGGACGGGATCGACGAGCTCGTCGAGCTGGGCTCCGGCGCCACGACGAAGGCGCGGCTGCTGCTGGAGGGCGGCGATTCGGTCTCGCGCTACGTGCCCGTGGACGTCTCCTCCAGCGTCGTGCGGGCGGCGGCGCTCGAGCTCGCCGACCTGGACGTCGACGTGCACGGCGTCGTCGCCGACGTCGAGCGCCACCTGGATCGGCTGCCGGCGCCCACGGGCCGTCGCGCCGTCGCGTTCCTGGGCGGCACGATCGGCAACTTCACGCCCGGCTCGCGCCGGCGCTTCCTGCGGTCCGTCGGCAAGCTCCTGGAGCCGGGCGACCGCCTCCTGCTCGGCACCGACCTCGTGAAGGACCCGGCCATCGTCGAGGCAGCCTACGACGACGCCGCGGGCGTCACCGCGCAGTTCAACCGCAACGTGCTCGCCGTCTGCAACCGCGAGCTGGGCGCCGACTTCGACCTCGACCAGTTCGAGCACGTCGCGTTCTTCGACCGCGTGCACGAGTGGGTCGAGATGCGGCTGCGCGCGCTGACCCCGCAGCGCGTGACGATCCCCGCGCTGGACGGGCTCGTGGTCGACTTCGCCCACCGCGAGGAGCTGCGCACCGAGATCAGCGCGAAGTTCACGCGCGCGCGGATCGCCGCGGACCTCGCCGCGGCCGGCCTGGTGCTCGAGGAGCTGGTGACCGACCCCGACGAGTGGTTCGCGGTGTCCGTCGCGACGGTGGCCGACGCGGACGGGACGCGCTTCAGGCGTTGAAGTCCTTGTCGCGCCCGACCCCGGGCCACGGCGCGAGCACGAGCAGGAGGTGAGCGTCCTCGACCGCGGTGATCTCGCGGTGCTCGTGCGGGGCGAAATGGGCGACGAAGCCGGCGCGGCCCTCGGTGTCGGCGCGGCCCTGAGAGACCCGGATCGTCCCGTGGTGCACGTGCAGCCACGCGTGCTCGTAGGTCTCGTGGTCCTGCATCACGTCGCCGGCCGGCAGGTTGATCACGATGGCGCGCGCGGCGCCGTCGTCGGAGCGCAGTACCTCGGGTTTGTTCGGCTCGACGTTCAGCGTGGTGAGATCCCAGGTGTCCATGGGCGGGGCATACCCCGCCGCCGATAGGGTCACGCGGATGCAGATCGAAGGAGCAGGTGCACTGGTCGTCGGCGGGGCCTCCGGGCTCGGCGAGGCGACCGCGCGAGAGCTGGTCCGCCGCGGCGCGGAAGTGGTCATCGCCGATCGTGACGAGGAGCGCGGACGCGCGCTGGCCAACGAACTGGCCGCGAGCTTCGTGGTCGCCGACGTCACGGCACCGGAGCAGCTGGAGGCCGCCGTCTCCGCCGCGGCGCTGGCGCCCGGCGGCCTGCGCATCGCCGTCCAGTGCGCGGGCATCGGCTGGGCCGAGCGGACGCTGACCAGCCGCGGGCCGCACCAGCTCGCGCCGTTCGAGGCCGTCATCGGCGTGAACCTCATCGGGACCTTCAACACGCTGCGCCTGGCCGCCGCGTGCATGGCCGAGAACGAGCCGGACGCCGGCGGCGAGCGCGGCGTGATCGTCAACACCGCCTCGATCGCGGCCTACGACGGCCAGATCGGCCAGATCGCCTACGCGGCGTCCAAGGGCGGCGTCGTCGGCATGACGCTCCCGGCGGCCCGCGACCTCTCGCGCTCGGCCGTCCGCGTCATGACGATCGCCCCCGGCCTGTTTGACACCCCGCTGCTGGCGGCGCTGCCCGAGGCGGCGCGCACGGCGCTGGGCGCGTCCGTCCCGCACCCGGCCCGCCTGGGCCTCCCGGCCGAGTACGCGGCGCTGGCAGCCCACATCGTCGAGAACGCGATGCTCAACGGCGAGGTCATCCGCCTGGACGGGGCGCTGCGGATGGCGCCGAGGTAGGCGGGCGTCCCACAACGCACGACGGCCCGCGCAAGGCGCGGGCCGTCGAAGTCCTACAGGTGAGCGCCGATACGGCGCTCGAGACTGCTAGATGGTGGTGACGTTGACGGCGTTCGGGCCCTTGGGGCCGCTCTCGGCGTCGTAGGACACCTTGGCGCCCTCAGCCAGCGACTTGAAGCCGCTGCCGCTGATGGCGGTGTGGTGCACGAAGAGGTCCTTGCTCTCGTCGTCCGGCGTGATGAAGCCGAAGCCCTTGTCGTCGTTGAACCACTTGACGGTTCCTGTGGCCATGATGATGCCTCCGGTGTGATGGGGGTGCTCGGGCGAAACGCGGAGGGTGCTAGGCAACGACTGCGGACGCTGGGAGCTGCTGTGATCGAACGTGTTGCTCGATCCGAATGTCACATGCTAGCGGCGTTTCGCCTCGCGCGCTCCGCAATCGCATCACGGAGATCGCCGAGCTGCGCCTGACGACGCAGAAGATCCATCCGCTTCTCGCCCGTGACCTTGCCTGCGGCGAGCTGCTCGGAGACCGTTGCGAGTTGCTTGAGAACGGCTGCGTTGGTCAGGTTGCGTCGCATGTAGTGACCTTACCCGCCTCGGCCGATCGGCACCCGTTCTCGGCGCAGAACGCCGCCGGCGACGGCGCCGAACAGGATGTGGTCGGCCACCTGTGGACCCAGTGGCAATGCGGTGATCGGGGCAATTCGCCGTCCGATCACCCCGAGGTCGAGCGCGGCGATCGCCAGCCCGGCGAGCGCGCCCCAGAGCGCTCCTCGCCGAGCCGGCAGCACCCGGTCGAGCACCACGGTCCAGCCGAGCGACATCGCGGCGTGAACGGGCACCGCGACGGCGAGGCGAACCGCGCGCGAGGCGTCCTCGCCGGCCACGATCGCGCCCGCAGAAAATGTTGCGTCGAGTACCCCGGATCGGTCCCGCCGCAGGGCGTGCAGCGTCGAAGGCGCCCCGGAGAGCACGCCGGCGAGCACCGCTGCGCGCGCCACCCTCACGAGCGGCGCGCCGCCGTTGCGGGGTGCGACGCCCTCGTGGCGCGCGGGCGTCCGTTCGAGTGCATCGATGTCCATCCGCCTAGTCCAGCGACAGCACCGGCGTCGGGCTCGCGATGTCGCGCGGCTCCCCGTAGGGCGTGATCGCGGTCCCGATCGCGAAGAACTCGATCACGTGGCTGCCCCAGCCGTGGCTGCGCTCGTGGATCTGCACGCCGACGATCCCCTCCGCCTGCAGCCGCTCGGCTTCGGCCTGCATCCGCTCCATCGCCAGCTCGCGCGCGTCGTACAGCGCCTGCGTGTAGTTGGGCAGCTCGACGTTCTGCCCCATCTGGCCCAGCGACTGCCGCAACCCGCGGCGGGCCACGTGGTAGACGCAGGAGCCCATGACCATCCCCAGCGGGCGGTGGCCGGACTGCAGCAGCGTCCAGAAGTCCTGCCCGCTGAGGTCGGAGGTGAACGGCTTGTTGTCGGGCCCGCGGTGCAGCCCGCCGCCCCACGCGTGGCGGACCGCGGTGCCGATCGCGATGAACTCGGCCATGTCGGCGCCCCACGAGTACTGGCCGATGTCCAGGCGCACCCCGACGATCCCGTCCGCGCCGAGCTCCTCGGCCTCCTCCTCCATGCGCGTCATCGCCAGCTCGCGGGCGTGGTACATCGCCTGGGAGAGGACGTCCATCTCCTGGCTCTTGCGCCAGGAGGACTGCTGGAACCCGATGTGGTAGATCGACGAGCCGACGACGAGGCCGAGCGGCTCGAAGCCCGCGTGCTTGACGAGCAGGAACTCGTTGACCGAGAGGTCGCTGGTGAAGAGGCCCTTCTTGTTCTGCTGGAGGCGCTCCCGCCCGTGCTGGGTCAAGCCCTCGCGGGAGGTGGGGTCGTACTCGGCGGGCATCGTTCCTCGTCTCAGCGGGCGGCGGGTTGACGCAGGGGGATGATGGTCACGGGGTCGACGCGCGACAGCGGCTCGTGCCCCTCGGTGATCGCGGTGCCCAGCAGGTGCAGCGCGACGAGCAGGTCGAAGCGGCGGTTGTCGCTGCTGTCCTCCCACTCCTGCTCCTCGAGGTGCTGCTCGACCGTGACGCCCACGACCCCGTGGGCGCCCATCGCCCGGGCCTGACGCGTGACGTCCTCCATCGCGCGGCGACGGGTGACCGAGTAGCCGTGCGTGAACTCGCCGAGCTCCCGGTTGGCGCGCGCGGCGGCGGACCAGAAGACGTTCGAGGTCAGCACGTTGTTCTGCTCCCAGCTGGAGCTGACGTAGGTGACGGCGCTGATGGCGACCACGCCGACCGGCCGGTAGCCGGCGCGCGCCAGCTGCCAGTACTCCTGGGCGGTGAGGTCGGTGATCACGGGCGACCCGGTGCGCAGCGCGGGCGGCAGGCGCACCGCGGTGCCCAGGGCGACGAACTCGTTCATCGTGCCGCTGGACCAGTCGTGGCCGCCGTTGCCGATGCGCACGCCGACGACGGCGTCGGCGCCGGCCAGCTCGGCCTCCTGACGCAGCCGGCTCAGCGCGCGTTCGCGGGCGCCGTTGAACGCGTCGGTCAGCGGCGTGACCTCCTGGACGCGGTGCGCCTGGGAGCGGTACTGGTTGCACCACAGGGCGTTCCTCCCGCGCGGGTGGCTGAAGACCGACGACCCCATCACCTGGGTCAGCGGCTCGATCCCCTCGCGGTGCAGCAGCGCGAAGCCGTTGACCGACAGGTCGCTGGTGAAGAAGCCCTCGGCGCCGGCGGACAGCTCGCGCAGGCGCCGCTCGGCGCCGACCGGCAGGCCGCCGGCCTCGACCTGGCTGCGGGACAGCTCGCGCTCGGCCCTCTGCTCCGGCGTGAGCGGGGGCGGGCGCTTGGCGAAGAGGGCGGCGAGCAGGCCCATCAGCCGACGAGCCCGTGCAGCGCCCGGTAGGCCTCCGCGGAGGTGTCGGCCTCGCGGCCGAGCGCGGCGACGAGCCGCTGCGCCCAGTCGCCGACCGGCAGCGTTTCGGTGCGGATGACGATCCCGCGGACCTCCTTGCCGCAGGTGGCGACGACCGTGCGGCCGCCGGCGGTGAGCACGTAGCTCTCCTCGCCGACCGTGCAGGCGATGCGCTTGACCACCTTCTCGCCCGAGAACATCCCGGCCCGCTTGCGCTCCACCGCGACGAGCCCGGGGACCGCCTCCTCCAGGCGCACGGCGAGCGCGTTGACGAACGCCGGGACGTCGCGTCGGTCGGCGCGGATCGAGGCGGCAGCGAGGTCGAGATCCCGATCGTCGCTCACCATCCAGCAGTCTGACTGATCGATCGCCTTCCCGACCGTCTTACATCGGACGTCGCGGGGCCGCGCGGTAGCCGTGACCTGGGCCGCTAGCTGACCTCGCGCAGCCGCCCGTCCTCGACCTGGTAGACGAACCCGCGCACGCTGTCCTTCTTGGGGATGAACGGCGAGGCCTTGATGCGGGCCACCGACTGGCGCACGTCCTCGTCGACGTCGGGGAACGCCTCGGCCGCCCACTCGGGCTTGATGCCGGTCTCGTCCTGGATCCCGCGCTTGAACTCGTCGTCGGTGAACGTGAGCATGCCGCAGTCGGTGTGGTGGATGAGGACGATCTCCTCCGTACCCAGCAACCGCTGCGAGATCGACAGCGAGCGGATCTCGTCGTCGGTGACCACGCCCCCGGCGTTGCGGATGACGTGCGCGTCGCCCTCGCGCAGCCCGAGCAGCCCGTACGGGTTCAGGCGGGCGTCCATGCAGGCGAGCACGGCGATCTTGCGAGCGGGCGGCAGGGGAAGGTCGCCCTTGTCGAAGCTCTCGGCGTAGCGGCGGGCGCTTTCCAGCAGTTCGTCGGTGACGCTCATGTCCTGCGGCCTCCTGGTCGGTGAATTATTTGAAAGTCTATCGCCTTTGTGTAGTTTATCGGTGCCCACATGACCTCCGTCGATCTCCATCAGCATCTGTGGACCGAGCCGCTCCTGCGGGCGCTCGCCGCGCGGTCGTCGTCGCCGTACGTGCGCCGAGACGGCCCAGGCGGCGGGTGGCGCCTGGTCCTCGACGGTGAGCCCGACTCGCTGGTGCCCGCCGACGACGTCGCCGCCCGCGCGCGGCTGGTGGGCGCGGACGGCCTGGACCGAGCGTTCGTCGCACTCTCCACGGCGCTGGGCATCGAATCGCTGCCGGTCGACGAGGCCCAGCCGCTGCTGGACGCGTACGCCGCCGGCCTCGCCGACCTCCCCCTGCAGTTGGGCAGCTGGGCGGCGGTGGCGCTGAGCGGGGACATCGAGGAAGCGGCCTCAGGACTCGCCCAAACCCTCACCCCGACGGGGGTTTGGAGGCATGTGGGGCTCTGCCTGCCTGCTCCCGCGCTTGCCTCGCCCGCCGCCGTCGAGCGGCTCGGACCGCTGCTGGACGTGCTCGAGCGCTTCGCGGCGCCGCTCTTCGTCCATCCCGGCCCCGCCGCCTCGCCGGCCGATGCCCCCGCGTGGTGGCCCGCGCTGACCGACTACGTCGCCCAGCTCCAGGCGGCATGGCTCGCACTGGGCACGACCGGCCGCGCCGCCCACCCGACGCTGCGGATCGTCTTCGCCGCGCTCGCCGGGCTGGCGCCGCTGCACCACGAGCGGCTGACCGCCCGCGGCGGCAGCGACGCCGCGCTGCGCGACCGCGGCCTCTTCTACGAGACCTCCTCCTACGGGCCCGGCGCACTGCACTGCATGGCCGACGTCGTGGGGCTGTCCCAGCTCGTCCACGGCTCCGACCGGCCCGTCGTGCACCCGGACCGTCCCGGCGACACGGGCCTCGGCCCCGTCGCCTGGGAGGCCCTCACCACCGCCAACCCTGCGCGATTGCTCGCGCCTGCCCCCTCCCCTTCATGAGCGCATCCGATCCGATCACCCTGGCCCGCGAGTACGCCACCCAGCCCGAGCTGTGGGAGCACCTCGTGCATCACGACCCCGACCGCCGCACCTTCGAGCTGCTGCGCGACGACGACGAGGTCACGGCCTGGGTGATCTGCTGGAGCGACGACAGCGACACCGGCTACCACGACCACGACGCCTCCGGCGGCGCCGTCTCCGTCGTCCAGGGTCAGATCATCGAGGAGCGGCTGCGCATCGGCGGTCCGCCTGCCGAACGCGTTGCGGGGGTCGGCGACGCCTTCGCGTTCGGCCCGCAGGACATCCACCGCGTCCGCCACGCCGGCGGCCTGCCCGCGGTCACCATCCACGTCTACGTCCCGCCACTGCGCCGTCAGGGCGCCTACGTCGTCGCCGACGACGGCACGCTGAGCCGCCTCGTCCTGTCGGAGAACGAGGAGCTGCGGCCGATCGAGTCCTAGCGGGAGGCCGCGGCGCCGACGCGGCCGTGGGTGCCGACGCTCAGAGCCCGAGCCCCTGCACGCCCATCTCGTCGAAGCCGACGTGGTGGGCGAGCTCGTGACGGACCGTGCGCACGACCTGTTCGCGCAGCAGGTCGGGGTCGTGGCCGAAGTCACGCCGCAGCGTGTCGCGGTAGATGACGATCCGGTCGGGGACCTCGTCGCGGTGGACGCCGTCGCCGTGGTAGAGGCCGTAGGCGCCCATCTTGCGCCCGTCGTCGGAGATCACGACGGCGACGTGCGCCAAGGCGTTGCGCAGCAGGTCGGGCAGCTCGTCCAGCGCGTCGCGGACGAGCTCCTCGAAGTCGGAGTCGTCGAGCGGATCGAGGCGCATGAAGTCGCCCTCGGTCGGCTCGGCGGCCAGGCCCTCGCGGGCGAGGCGCTCGGAGCGGCGCACGACCTGCTCGAACTCGGCCTCGGTCTCCGGCTCGCGCCAGTCGGCCATGCGGCCCATCACGAGCGTGGCGAGCGTCGCCAGCACGAACGTCGCGACCACCCCGATGGCCAGCCACTCCAGCAGCCGCACCGGGTACAGGTCGCTCATCCCCTGGCCGATCGCGATCGCGGACAGGCCGACGCTGAGGGCGACGGCCGCGGCGAACCCGATGCGACGGAGCGGGGGCATGGCGTTCAGCGCATCGCGCGGGCGATGACCACCCGCTGGCGGATCGCGTCGCGGAAGTCCAGCAGCTCCCGGGGGACGATGTGGACGTCGGACTCTCGCTGCATCAGCCAGATCCTAGACGGGTACAGACGCCGACATGGGCATCGGAACCTCCATCCTCCTGGTCGCGATCGGCGCGATCCTCAAGTTCGCCGTCACCGCCTCGGTGTCGGGCATCGACCTGGCCACGGTCGGAGTGATCCTGATAGTCGTCGGGATCGTCGGACTGGTCATCTCGCTGTTCCTTCTCTCGCAGGCGTCCCGCACCCGCACGACGACGGTCGTGCGCGATCCAGCGGTGGACCCGGTCGTCCGCGACCGCGTCGACTACCGCTGACCTGAAGCCGTCTCCGGCCGGCTCGCGGGTACCCTCGCGAGCCGGATGACGCTCGAGATCCGCCCCGCACGCGCCGACGAGATCGACGCGACCGTCGACGTCCTCCGCGCCACGGGCCTGGGCGCGAACGTCGGACGGCTGCTGCGCTTTCCCATCGACTCGCCCACCGGCGACGTGCTCGTCGCCGTCCTCGACGGCGTCGTCGTCGGCGGGGCGGCCGTGGCGGGATTCGGCGCGACCGGCTGGATCGGCGCGCTGGGCGTCGCGTCGCGGGCGCGCCGCCGCGGGATCGGCACCGCGCTGACCGAGGGCTGCGTGGCGCGGCTGCACGAACTTGGCGCGAAGACGGTCCTCCTGTTCGCCACCACGGCCGGCCGGCCGGTCTACAGCCGGGTCGGATTCCAGACCGACGGCATCGTCCACGCGTGGCGTGACGTCGCCCCGCCCCGCGGGCGCAGCGGCTCCGACGGCGTGCGCGCGCTGGAGCCGCGCGATCACCCGCGCGTGCTCGCGCTGGACCAGGAGGCGACGGGAGAGGACCGCGGCTCGGTCTTCTCCGCGATGGGCGGCGCCGTGCCGGGCCTGGTCGTGGAGCGCGCGGGTCGCGTTGCCGGGTCGGCCGTCCGCTCGCCGTGGGGGCTGGGCCCGAGCGTGGTGGCCACCGACCGCGAGGCGGGCGTGGCGCTGCTGTCCGTGCTGCGCCGCGTTCCGGGCGCACCGCTCACCGTCTCCCTGCCCGACGGGAACGCCGATGCCGTCCGCGCCCTGCGCGCGTGGGGCTTCCAGTCGATCAACCAGGCGACCCGCATGCGCCTGGGCCCCGAACCGCGCTTCGTGCCGACCCGGGTGTTCGGGATGTTCAACCTGTTCTGGGGGTAGGGCAGGGCCCGTGGGCCCGCCCTTCACCGAAACGGCAGCGCGCTCGGACCGACCACGTCGGCCCCGAGCTCCTCCACCCGCCGCGCCAGCTCGCGGTCCGAGGTGACCACGCGGATCGAGGACGGTTCGGGTGCCGCGGCGACGCGGGCCACGATGTCGTCGTCGGCCGCGTTCTGGCCCCGGCGGGTGGCGAAGGCGACGTCGAGCCCCGGGGCGTCGATCTCGTGCGGACGGCCGTCGAAGATCACCGCGGCGGGCTCTCCGGACGCGCGCGACCACGCGGCGAGCTCCTGGGCCAGGCGGGTCTGGGCGCCGGGGCGGTCGCGCCACCAGCCGTCCGGGCGGGAGCCGATCACGTTCATGCCGTCGACGAGCCAGAGCGGGGACATGCCAATCCTCCTCTACCCGAACCTCCGCCGACCGTCACCGAACGGAAGGGGAGCGTCGCGCCAGCCGCCCGCAGCGCCGTCCTGGCGGGCTGCCCGCGCGATCCCGGCCCACTTCGGGCCACCGGCGCGCCGTGGGGCGCAGGCGCCGGGGTCCAAAATCCATAACGGCCCACCCGTTACGGGAGTAACAGGTTGCCCGTTACACTCCGCATCATGGCCGCCCGCGCCCAACCCCCGCCCAACCCCGAGAACGATCGCCCGCGCTTCGACGGCGGCGCCCCCTGGCTGGACCTGCTCGCCTCCCGCGAGCTGAGCCACGGGCCCGAGCCGATCGAACGGCTGAGCTCCCCCGTGCGCCTGTCCCAGTGGCTGGAGGCCGAACGGCTGGCCACCACCGGCCCGCCGGTCGACGAAGCCGACCTCGCCGCCGCACTCGCCCTGCGCGAGGCCCTGCGCCGAGTCACCCACGCCGTGCTGAACGGAGCCGTTCCGGACGTCGGTGCCATCGAGGAAATCCACGAGCACGCCCACCACGGCGAGACCCTCGCGCTGCGCGTCCGCCCGACCCTGGAGCGGGTCGCGCCCCTGGACACCCGCGAGGCGCTCGGACGCTTGGCGCGCGCGGCCCTGGAGGACCTGACGGGCCCTCTCGCCGGCGAGCTGCGGGCGTGCGCGGCCGAGGACTGCCGGATGGTCTTCCGTGACCCGACGGGCCGCCGGCGATGGTGCGATCCCACCCGCTGCGGGACCCGTACCCGCGTCCGGTCCTATCGGGATCGACAGCGTGCACAAATGTGACACAAGCCACACTTCCGGCTGTCACAAACCCGTTACTATCTAAGGCGACCCACGACCCCCCAGGAGA
>JAOPZL010000086.1 GCA_025964175.1 Solirubrobacterales bacterium | reverse complement strand
GTCACCCGGCCAGAGCGTCCGAGCGCCGGAGGTCCACGAGGGTGTCGAGCTGGTGGCGGTCGCCGCCGGCCTGGTCCAGGTCATCCTCCCGACCGGCCGTCCGGTCTTGCGCCAAGGCGAGGTGCTGTTGGTCGAGTGGAGCGGCGTGACGGGCTGGTGCAACGTCGGAGATTGCCGCGCGGCGATGTTCTGGATCCTGCGCGATGAGCTGGGAACCTTGCGCCCGCCGTCGGCGCGCGTCCGCGGAGACTAGGACTGCACGATGTCACGGCCTGGGGAGGCGCCGGAGGGTCGGCGTCAACGGGAGCACCGGCGTTCGCCGGCGCGCACCGGCCGGCGGCAGAGAGGTGATCAGATCCGGCTCGTCGCGCGTCCTCTCCGCGCGGTCGATCGCCGCAACGAGCGCCGACGGCGTGAACGCGAGCATCGGTTTCGAGAAGACGCGCCTTGCCTCCCTCGCGCACATCGGGCAGATCACCGATTCGGGCGCGGTCCCAATCGTTCGAGTCACCTCGAACGGACCATCACGGTCGCATCGGTACTCGTAGATCGCCATGGACAGCGCGCCCTCGTTCGCTCGAGGTCTTCAACGAGCCGATTGAACGGGGCCGGACGTGCAGCGTCAAGGTCCCGGAAGCAGCGCTGTAGCCCTTCCACCCGGCTATACGGTCTGCGACAGCAACGCTTTACGTCGGCCGGGTCGGGGAGCAGCGGCGTCCTCCTACCCTCGGGGACCGCGACGGCCGATGCGGACGTCCCGCTCCGGGCCCAGGGCTCGCACCGTCACCACCATGAGGAGCACGTCGATGACCAAGGACCCCGCCGTCGAGGCCACCCTGCGCGAGCTGTTCGCCGGCTGGCTGCGCGCGATTCCCGCACGGGACCTGGACTTCCTGCGCCAGACGATCGACGAGGGCTGGGTGTACACCGACTACACCGGCCACGTCCACGGCCGGGCCGAGTACCTGGAGATCATCGGCGGCCTCATCGGCGACGGCCACGAGACCGCTCTGGTCGACTTCGAGGCACGGCAGGTCGCCGACGACCTCTACCTCACCACCGGGCGCTACACCTCGCGCGGCACGCTGGCCAACGGCAAGGTCAACGAGCAGGACAGCCGCTTCACCGCGCTGTGGGCGCGCCGCGACGGCGGGTGGCGGTCACTGGCCCACCAGGCGACCAACGTGACCGAGAACCCGTTCGAGTGAGCGGGCCCGCGGCCACATAGACCGCGGGAACCGGGTCAACGCCGCGTCATGTAGGCTCCGCGAGTGCTTGAACGACCTTCGGACGTGCGCGCGGCGATCGCCGTCGACGCGGCGCTGGCCCTGCTGCGCCGCCGACGCGCCGGCGCCGTCGTAGGGTGAGTTCCGAGGCGCCAGACACGCAATCCGGGGCGGGTCTCGAGGCGCAGCTGAACCGGTTTCGGCTCGAGAGCGACGCGCTGCACGACGTCATCGCCGTCATCGCCTCGTCCCCCGACCTGGACCGTGTGCTCAGCGGCGTGGTCGACGTCCTCACGCGGGTGACGCGTTGCCACGCCTGCTTCATCTACCTGCGCGTCGGCGACCGCCTGCGGCTGGCCGCGGCGTCGCCCATCTACGGCCACGTGGTCGGGCACCTGGAGCTCGGGGTCGACGAGGGCCTGGCCGGCTGGGCGCTGCGGCGCAACAGCCCAGCCCTGATCCGCGAGAAGGCGATGCACGACCCGCGCAACAAGTACGTGCCTGAGCTCGAGGAGGAACACTTCCAGTCGCTGGTAGCGGTGCCGATCCCCTCGCGCGGCGGCGACGGGACCGGGGTCATGGTCCTCAACACCGTCGCCCCACGGGAGTTCGACGAGGGGACGCTCAACCTGCTCTCGCGCACGGCTCCGCTCGTGGCCAGCGCGATCGAGAACGCGCAGCTCTACGAGCAGGCACGCCGCCGGGTCGACGCGCTCACCAGCCTGACCGAGCTGGGCCATCGGATCGCCGCGGTCACGGGACGCGAGGAGCTCTTCTGCGTCGCGGTCTCCGGAGTGCGCTCGCTGCTGGGCTGCGCCGAGGTGCGCCTCTACCGGGTCGAGGCCGAGCGCCGGCGGCTGGAGATCGTGGCCACCGACCCGAGGCTGGAGAGTGGCCCGGGGGGCAGCGCGGGGGCCACGCTGCTGCCGCTCGAGCTCCTGCACCGCGTGCGCGACCGCAGCATGGTGCCGGCCGCCGAGGTGCTCGGCCTGCCGCTGGACACCGCGCGCGTGCACGTGGCGCCCGTGATGGCCGGCGGCGAGCAGCTCGGCCTGCTCGTCGCCGCCGGGGACGAGGACATGCCCGACGACGCGGAGGAGCTGCTGCGGGTGGTGGCCAACCAGGTCGCCGTCGGGCTCAACCGGGCCGAGCTCATCGAGCGGCTGACCGACGAGAACATCGTCCGCGATCTGTTCGAGGCGCTGGAGTCGGGCCGCCTCGACGAGGCCGAGGCGCGGGCGCGTCAGGCACGCACGGACCTCGACCGGGCCTGCGTGCTCGTGGAGGTGCTGCCGGCGAAGCAGCGCGACCACGCACCGTCGTGGCCGGACATGGCGGCCCATGTCACCAGCAGCCTGCGCCGCCTGGCCCTCGGTGCCATCTGCGACGAAGTATCGGGGCGTATCCGCGCGCACCTGCCGCTGACCGCCGGGGGGACGACGCGCGAGCTGCAGTTGCTCGACGACG
>JAOPZL010000236.1 GCA_025964175.1 Solirubrobacterales bacterium | reverse complement strand
CGCCACTGCTGCGCCCACGCAGCAGCAGGCCGCTCCGCAGACGACGCCCGCGCCGGCGGGGGCCTCGGCCCGGGTGGGTGACTCGCTCACCTTGGACGGCACCGACGTCCGGATGCGGGTCACCGTGCTCGACGTCATCGACCCCGTGTCGGGCGGGAACTTCGACGAGCCCAACGGTCGCTTCGTGGGTGTGCGGCTGCGGCTCACCAACGTCGGCGACCAGTCCTACTCCGATTCGCCCTCCAACGGCGCCACGCTCGTCACTCGGGGGGATGAGCAGGCCGATCCGACGCTGCTGACGGATGGCGACTGCTCGAGCTCGTTCTCGTCGATGGCGAAGATCGCGCCCGGCTCCTCGCGCGTCGGATGCATCGCCTTCGACGTCCCGTCCGGGGTGGGACCGAAGACGTTCCAGTTCACGCTCAACAGCGGCTTCGGCGATCAGACCGGCGAGTGGCGCGTGTCAGGAGCGCGGTCCACGGCGAACGCGACGCGACCTAGCGTGGCTGCGGGGGCTGCCGCGCGTCCCGGCGGTGGCCTCACCGCCTGCGACGCCAACATCTCCGTGGATCCGAGGACCACGACGTGCGCGTTCGCCAACAACGTCTTCTACGAGTACTGGCTGGAGGATGGGCCCAGCGAGCTGTCGGCGTACAGCCCGGCGTCGGCGAGGCGCTACGTCACCGCTTGCGCGGACGGCACGCAGATCGAGTGCACGACCGCCGACGGCGCCCTCATCCGCTTTGCCCGCAGCGCCGTCGACGCGTACTCCCAGGGTCAGGCGGACGCCTACGCGGCGTCCCACGACACCGGCCCGTAGGCCTGCCGCACGTCCGCGGCCGGCACATCCCGCCCTCACGCCGGCAGGTAGTGCCGCACCCGCGGCGGTCCGGAGGTGGCGGCCAGCGCCTCGGCCTCGTCGACCAGGGCTCGGTCGGCGGCGGTGCTGCGCTCTCCGTGCTGGCGAAGATGCTCCTCCCAGGTGGCGACGAGGAAGACCTCCAGGAACAGGCCGGGGTCTGAGCCGTCGCGGAACAGCCCCCAGCGCTCGGCCCCCGTGCGCCGCCGGGAGCGGCCGACGTCGCGCATCCGCGCGCGGAACTCGTCCTGGCGCTCCGAGGCGACGCGGTACTCCACGGTGACGAGGATCGGGCCGGTCTTCGGGCTCGGATCGAGGGCCAGATCGGGGCTGACCGGCCACGGCTGCAGGGAGGTGCCGGCGCCGCCCGCCGCCGGCAGCGTCCACACGCGCTCGGCAACGAGGCCGACGACCAGCCCGATGGCGACTGCGCCGAGCGCTGTCCGTGCGCCGGATTCCTGGGTGACGAGTCCCCACAGCACCGCGCTGAGCGCCTGGCCGCCGCCGAACACCATCGCGTAGAGCGCCACGCCGCGTGAGCGCACCCACTCGGGCAGCACCCCGATGACCGTGCCGTTGAGCGCGCTCGAGGCCGCGATCCACGCCGCTCCGGCGAGCATGAGGGCGACGGCGACCGCCGCCGGATACGGCAGCAGCGCGCAGATCGCGCACGCGGTCGCGAAGGTGATCGAGGCGCCCATCAGCAGCTCGTCGTTGCTGCGGACGTGCCCCACGCGCGCCAGCGTCACGGCGCCCGCGATGGCACCGATGCCGACCGCGCCGAGCAGCAGGCCGTAGCCGCCCGATCCCAGGCCGAGGTCGTCGCGGACGAACACGGGCAGCACCGCCCACAGCGAGCCGGCGAAGATCACGAAGATCGCCGCGCGGGCGAGGACGGCGGTCAGCTGCGGCGCGTGGCGGGCGTAGGCGAGCCCGGTGCGGATCGCCGCGCCGACATGCTCGGGTCCGTGGAGGCGGCGCACCACCGGCCGGGGCCAGCGGACGATCACCGCGACGACGCCGACGAACGAGACCGCGTTGAACGCGAACGTCCACTGCGCACCGGCCACGGCCACGAGCGTGCCCCCGATCGCCGGCCCCACCGCACGCGCGACGTTCATGTTCACGCCGGCCAGCGCCGCGGCGCGGGTGATCTCCTGCGGCTCGACCAACTCCGGGACGATCGCCTGCCACGACGGCGCCGTGAGCGCCTGCCCGGCGCCCAGTGCCAGCGTCAGGCCGAGCAGGAGCCCCGGCGTCGCGATCCCCGCGAAGGTGACCGCGGCCAGCACCGCGGCGGAGAGCAGCATCAGGCTCTGGGAGACGATCAGTAGGCGCCGGCGGTCGACGATGTCCCCGAGCGCCCCGGCCGGCAGTCCGACGATGAAGAGCGGCATCGTCACGGCGGCCTGGACGAGGGCGATCTCCAGGGCGCTGGCCCCCAGGTCGCCCATCAGCCACTGCGTGCCGACCGTCTGCATCCACGTCCCCACGTTGGAGGCCAGCTGGGCGATCCACAGCGCCCGGTACAGCGGATGACGAAGCGGTGCCCAGGCGGACGCCGGAGGCGAGGTGCTCCCGGACGTGAAGGCGGCGGTCACGACACGGTCTACTGCCCCGTGCCGCGCCGATCGACGCCGACGGGTCCGTGCACGAACCAGTCGGGTTGACAGACCCCCGTGGTCGCCCTAGACGTGCAGATCGTGACGATTCGCACGATCAAGTCCGTCTTGGCTCTGCCCGAGGATGCTCCCCAGCGGCTGCACGTGCTGCGCCTGTGCTCCGTCTTCGAACCGCCCGCGAGCGCCATCGGCGGCCGCGGCGCGCGCTTCGATCCCGTCGGCGGCATGCAGGAGCACACCGGCTCGCTGACCCGCGCGCTTGAGCGCCGCGGCGTCGCGCAGGTCGTCCTCACCGCTCGCCCGCCGACGGCTCCGCGGGTCGAGCGGATCGCGCCCGGGGCGACCGTCGTGCGGGTCAGCCTGCCGGTGCGCCGGCCACGGCAGCTGTACTCGCTCCCCGCGGCTGTGCTGGCGCCGCTGCTCGGACGCCACGCCGACCTCGTGCACGTGCACCTCGGCGAGGACCTCGCGATCCTGCCGCTGGCCGCCGTCGCCGCGCACGCACGCCGGCTGCCGATCGTCCTCACCGTCCACTGCAGCCTCGCGCACACGCTGGCGGTCCACGACGCTCGCTCGGCGCTGCTGCGGACCCTCGGCGGCTGGATCGAGCGCCGCGGAGAACGCCGCGCCGACGCGACGCTCGTCTACACCGACCGGCTGGCGCGCCGCATCGCCCGTGACGGCGGCGACAGGGTGCTCGTTGTCCGCCGCGGGGTCGACCGCCGCCTGTTCGCCGGCGCGCACCCACGGCCCTTCCCCGAGCTCGGCGGACATCCGAGGGTGGTCTTCGTCGGTCGACTGGTGCGCGCGAAGGGCACGGACGTGCTCGTCGAGGCGGCGGCCCGCGTGCACACCCCGGGCATGCGGCTGCTGGTGGTCGGCGACGGACCGGATCGAGCGCGGATCGAACGCGCCGCGCGCCGGCTGGGGATCGCCACGCGCTTCCACGTGACCGGCTTCGTCGGGCACGAGCGGATCCCGGCCATCCTGCGCTCGGCCGACCTGCTGGTGCTCCCCTCGCTGTACGAGGAGCTGGGGACGGTGCTCGTGGAGGCCCAGCAGGTCGGACTGCCGGTCGTCGCCTCGCGGGTGGGCGGGATCCCGGAGGTCATCCAGCACGGCGTCAACGGGCTGCTCGTCGCGCCCGGCGACGCCGCCGAGCTGGCGCGCGCCATCGACACGATCCTTGGTGATGCAGACCTCCGTGCTCGGCTCGGGGCGGCGGCGGCCGAGGGGGCATGGCGCTTCGATCTCGAGCGCGTCGAGGACGAGGTGCTCACGCTCTACGAAGGGCTCGCGGAGGCATGGCGGGAGCGCCACGGCACCCGCTTCGCGCCACCGCTGGCGGCGCGGGCGCGACCGATGCTGTGGCCGGCCTGACCCGGCGGGGGGCGGTGTTCGGTGGGGCGGCGACGGCGAGCTCGCGTTCACGGGTCGGTCTCCGTTGCGCGCTGCAACAGGGCGCGCCGGCGTGGGCCGAAGCGTCGGTCGCACTAAGCTCGGTCGATGGAGCGAACAGGCGCAGGCGACCTCGTGAGGGTCGCCACCGGC
>JAOPZL010000081.1 GCA_025964175.1 Solirubrobacterales bacterium | reverse complement strand
GCCGCGTGGCGTCGCCTATGCTCGCGCGATGGATCGCGGCGGCTTCGAGCCGGTACTCGTCGGCGTGGCGCTCGCGGTCCTCACCGGCATCGTCGTCGGCGTCTTCCTCGGCGCCTCGCTGCTGACCACGGTGGTCGTCGTCGCGGCCGTGGTCGTCGCGCTCGTCGTGCTGCTCCAGGTCTCCTGAGGCGAGGGACTGCGTCTCGAGCCGCGCTCGGCGCTACGTGCCGGCCACGTCGGCCAGCAGCGCCTCGATCAGCCCGTCCGGCGTGTGCTCGCTCGCCTCGACGTGCGGTGGCCGCCCGTGCTCGTGCAGCACGGCGCTGGTCACCGGCCCGATGGAGACCAGGCGCGGGCCCCGGAGCGTCGCGCCCGCGTCGAGCACGTTGCGCACCGACGATGCGGAGGTGAAGGTCACATAGTCGGCCCCGTCGACGGCCGCGCGCGCGGCCTCGTCCAGCGGGGCGGCGACCGTGCGGTACAGCGCGAGCACGTCGACCTGCGCGCCGCGGGCGGCGAGCGCGTCGGGCAGCACGTCGCGCGCCTCCTCGGCCCGGGCGATCAGCGCCCGCGTGACCGGGATGTCGGCCAGTGCCTCGACGAGCGACTCGGCGATCGCCCGCGGCGGGACGACGTCGGGCTCGATCCCCCCGGCGCGCAGCGCGCGGGCGGTGCCGGGCCCGATGGCGGCGATCGTCGGTCCGGCCAGGTCGCGCGCATCGCGGACCTCCTCGAGCAGGCGCGCCGCCCCGTTGGGGCTCGTGACGCACAGCAGGTCGTAGCCGGCCAGCGGCGGGACGACGACGTCGAGCGGCTCGATCGCGATCGCGGGGGCCTCGACGACGGTCGCGCCGAGCGCCCGCAGCCGCCCGCCCAGCGCGCTGGCCTGGGCGCGGGCGCGGGTCACGGCGACGGTGATGTTGGCCAGCGGGCGCGCATCGCCCAGCCAGGCGAGCTCGCGCGCGAGCGCGGCGACGTCGCCGATCACGGTGATCGACGGCGCGCCGATCTTCGCCGTGGCCGCGTCGTCGGCGATGCTCGACAGCGTCGAGACGACCGTGCGCTGGTCGCCGAGCGTGCCGCGCTGGACGATCGCGGCGGGCTGGTCGGCGGGGCGGCCGCCCTCGATCAGGCGGTGGGCGATGCGGCCCAGCGAGCGGACGCCCATGTAGAAGACGAGCGTGCCCGGGAAGGCCGCCAGCGCGGGCCAGTCGACCTGGGTCTCCGGCTTGGAGGGGTCCTCGTGGCCGGTCACGAACGCGACGGCCATGGCCATGCCCCGCTGGGTGACCGGGATCCCCGCGTAGGCGGCGGCCGCGATCCCGGAGGTCACGCCGGGGACGATCTCGAACGGGATCCCGGCGGCGCGTAGGACGAGCGCCTCCTCGCCGCCACGGCCGAAGACGAACGGATCGCCGCCCTTGAGGCGCACGACGAGCTTGCCCTCGCGGGCGTGCTCGAGCAGCAGGCGGTTCGTCTCGTCCTGGGGGACCTGCTCCCCGCCGCCGATCTTGCCGACGTCGATCACCTCGGCGGTGAGGCCGTCGAAGATGCCGGGCGGCACGAGCTTGTCGGTGAGGATCACGTCGGCCTGGGCGAGCAGGTCGCGGGCGCGGACGGTCAGCAGCCCGGGGTCTCCGGGGCCGGCGCCGATCAGGTAGACGCGGCCGGTCATCCCGCTCATCCCGCCAACAGCTCCCGCGCGCCCGCGCCGAACAGCCGCCGCGCGGCCTCGTCGCCCAGCGCGACCGGATCGTCGAAGCCGTGCAGCGCGTCGGCCACCCAGCGCGATCCGTCCACGGCGCCGACGAAGGCGCGCATCGACAGCGTGCCGTCGGTCCCGATGGTCGCGTGGGCGCCCACCGGCGTGTGGCAGTCCGCTCCGAGCGCCCGGACGAGCGCGCGCTCGGCGAGCACGCAGCGCTGCGTCTCGGGATCGACGATCGCGGCGGCGGCGGCCTCGGCCTCCGCATCGCCGCCACGGCACTCCAGCAGCAGCGCACCCTGACCCGCCGACGGGACGAGCTCCTCGAGCACGCACCCGACCTCGTCCTGCAGCCCGAGCCGCTTCAGCCCGGCCAGGGCGAGCACGATCGCGTCGTAGCCGCCCTCGCGCAGCTTGCGCAGCCGCGTGTCGACGTTGCCGCGGAGCTCGACGACGTCCAGGTCCGGGCGCAGCGCGCGCAGCCCGGCGGCCCGGCGCAGCGACGACGTCCCGACCCGTGCGCCGGGCGGCAGCGCATCCAGCGACGACGCACCGCACAGCGCGTCCCACGGCTCCTCGCGGATCGGGAAGCCGGCCAGCGCGAAGCCCTCGGGGAGCTCGGCGGGGACGTCCTTGGCCGAGTGCACGGCGAGGTCGGCGCGGCCGTCGGCCAGCGCCTCCTCGATCTCCAGGACCCACTCGCGCTTGTCCTCGACGTCGCGACGGCGGTCGCCCGACGTCACGATCTCGACGATCTCGACACCGGGGTGGGCGGGTTGCAGCAATGCGGCCACGTACCGGGCCTGGGCCAGCGCCAGGGCGCTCCCGCGGGTGGCGATCCTCATCCGGTGCGGGCTACCCGCGCAGCTGGCGGATGTTCTCGCCGCGCGCTGCGTCCGCGGACGGCGGGACGACCTCGTCGGCCGGGGGATCGGTCAGCCCGAACAGCTCGCGCGCGAGCTCGACGCGGCCGTGGCCGCTCTCGCGCAGGCGGATCGTCGGCTCGTGCAGCAGGCGCTGCATGACGGCCCGGGCGACGGCGTCGATCCGCGCGAGGTCGCGCTGGGTCGTGCCCTCCCAGCGCCCGGCGTTCTCGGCCAGGACCTGGTCGACGATGTCGCGCCCGTGCTCGCGCAGCGCGGCGACGGTCGGGAGGATGTCCTGCTGGCCCATCCAGCGGGCGAACCGCTGGATCTCCTCCTCGACGATCGCGGTCGCGCCGTCGACCTCGCCCGCCCGGCTGGAGAGCGTGTGCGAGACGACGGAGTGCATGTCGTCGATGTCGTAGAGGGTGACATCGGGCAGTTGGCCGCAGGCGGGGTCGATGTCGCGCGGGACGGCGATGTCGATCAGCAGCAGCGGGCAGCCGGGCCGCTGCTCCATGACCTGCTCGAGCTCGGCCACGCCGACGATCGGGTGGGGCGAGGAGGTCGAGGAGACGACGATGTCGGCGGTCAGCAGCTGCTCGGGCAGGTCGTGCAGCGAGACGACCTCGCCGCCGAAGCGGGTCGCGATCGAGCGGGCGCGGTCGGCGTGGCGGTTGGCGAGGAAGACGGTCTGGACGCCCTCCCCGGCCAGCGCCTGCGCGGTGAGCTCGCTCGTCTCGCCGGCGCCGATGATGATCACGTTGCGCTCGCGCAGGTCGCCGAGGACGTCCTGGGCGAGGCGCACGGCGACGGAGGAGACCGACGCCCGGCCGACCGACAGCTGCGTCTCGGCGCGCACGCGCTTGCCGGTCTGCAGCGCCGCGTTGAACATGCGGTGCAGCATCGGCCCGGCGGTGCCGGCGTCGCGGGCGATCTCGTGAGCGGTCCGGACCTGACCCTGGACCTCGGCCTCGCCGACGATCATCGAGTCCAGCCCGGCGGCGACCTCGTACAGGTGGCGGGCGGCGTCGCAGTTGCGCGGCGCGTAGATCGCCTCCGCGAGCTCGGTGGCGCGGATGCCGGCGCGGTTGGCCAGCAGCCCCAGCGCGGCGGACTCGGCGGCCACCGGGTTGGAGGAGACGAGGTACAGCTCCGACCGGTTGCAGGTCGAGATGATCGCGGCCTCGCTGATGGATTCGACGGCGGTCGCCTCACGCAGGAACTCCGCGGCGGGGCCCGGCGTCATCGCCAGGCGCTCGCGCAGCGCGACGGCCGCGGTCTTGAACGAGATGCCGAGGCAGAGGACCTCGCTCATTCGACCACCCCGACGCGGGCAGCGGGGGTGTCCGCGTCGTCGTCCTCGCGGTCGGGCACGAGCGCGTCGAGCTCGGCCAGGTCGCGCTCCATGCGCGACACGCGGGCGGCCATGATCGCGACGTAGAGAATCACGATGGCGAAGAAGACGAGGTAGGCGGCGGCGACGTACTTGCCGGCCTCGTCGAGGGGCAGCGCGGGGGCGCCGAAGGGAAGTGCGGGCATCAGAGCGTGGGGGCGGCCGAGCGCCGCAGGACGGGGAGGTCGTCGTCGCCCGACAGCTTGCGCTTGAGCGAGCTGATGTGCGACCGGGTCTGCTTCGTCGACAGCTCGAAGCGGTACAGCGTGATGAAGAGGAGGGTCATGCCGACGATCGCGATCAGGAAGGTCAGCCGCATGTCGCCGGGCAGCGCACCGCCGGTCGTGTTGAGCACGCGCGGGTGCGTGTTCTCCTGCGAGGCGCGCACCGCGGCGAAGTTCAGCGGCACGAAGGCGCCCGCGACGATCGCGAACACCGAGGCGTAGCGCGCCTGGCGCTCGCGGTCCTCGATGGCGAAGCGCATGGGCGTGTACGTCGCGTAGAGCAGGAAGACGATCAGGAAGGAGACGAGCGTCGGCTCGTCCCACAGCCACCAGTGACCCCAGGCGGCACGGGCCCAGATCGAGCCGGTGATGAGCGTGCCGACGGCCAGGATGATCGCGATGTGGATCGCGACGTAGGAGCGCAGGTCCCAGATCGGCTCGCGGGTGCGCAGGTGCTGGATGGCGAAGATCCCGCCGACCACGAACCCGCAGAGGGCGACGATGGCCATCGGGACGTGCAGGTAGAAGATCTTCTGGACGAAGCCCTGGTCTGCCTCGTTCGGCGTCCAGAAGAAGACCAGCGCGAAGGCGCCGATCAGAGTGATGAGGGTGGCGACGGACAGTGTCCGTAGCCCCTTGCCGTACATCGAGGTCAGTCCTCCAGCAGGGGGTCGAAGACTGCGACGGAAAGCAGCCCGAAGACGAGATCGTACAGCCCCAAGATGAGTAGCCACTTCGTTTCGAGCGTCCCGGCGCCCCCTTGCGTGAACAGCGGTTCCAGCGCGCGGGCGCTCCCGATGACCACGGGGATCAGGAGCGGAAGGCAGATCAGCGGCCCGATCAGGTCTCGCGCGCGGGTGTGCACGGCGATGGCGCCGATGAGCGCGGCGATGATCGCGAAGCCGAGGTTGGCGAGCAGCAGGACGACGATCACGCTCGGCAGCACGGGGAGGATCGACGGCTGCAGCAACAGCAGCCCGAAGGCGGGGACGGCGACGATCTCGACGACGACCAGGTAGGTGAAGAGGGCGATCGCCTTGGCCACGAACAGCCAGGTGCGGTCGACCGGCGCCATCAGGAACCCGTCGAAGCCGCCCTCCTCCTGATCGGCGACGTAGAGCCGGTTGAGCCCGAGCATCCCGGCGAACAGGATCGTCACGACGAAGACGCCGGCGGCGAGGTCGCCCTCGATGTTGGGCCGGTTCAGGCCGAAGTGGAAGACGACGAACGTGGTGACCGAGAACAGCGCCATCCCGGGCACCGACTCCAGCGTGCGCAGCTCCAGTCGCAGCTCCTTGCGCAGCAGCGCCCCGAGGACCCTCATCGGTAGAGCTCGCCGATCTCCGCCGCGGTGACGTCGCCCGCGGGCGCGAACAAGGCGGTGCGCCCGCCCTTCAGGCCGAGCGCGAGGTCGGCCTCGGCCAGCCCGCCGGCCGGGTCGTGGGAGGTGATGACGCGGGTGCGCGGCGGGCCGCCCCGTTCGCCGCGCAGCAGCGGCTCGAGGTGCTCGGTCGCCGCCGGATCGAGGTTCGCGCGCGGCTCGTCCAGCAGCAGCAGCTCGGGGTCGTGCAGCACGGCGCGGGCGACCGCGGCCCGCTGGACCATGCCGCGCGAGTAGGTCGAGACCGGGTCGTCGGCGCGGCGGGCGAGCCCGACGGCGTCCAGCAGCTGCTCGATGCGCGCGGGATCGACCTGGTGCAGGCGCGCGTGATAGCGCAGGTTCTGGCGGGCGCTGAGCTCGCGGTAGAGCAGCGGCTCGTGGCCGAGCAGCCCGATCCGCCCGCGCGCCTTCCACGCCTCGCCGGGCAGCGTGCTGCCCAGCACGCGCACCGTTCCCGTGGTCGGGCGCAGGAGGGTGGCGAGGATGCGCAGCAGCGTCGACTTCCCGGCGCCGTTGGGGCCGAAGACGACGAGCGTCTGGCCCGCCGCCACCGTCAGCGTCACGCCGCGCAGCACCGCCCGATCGCCGTATGCCCGGCCGAGGCCGGACAGCTCAATGACGGGAGTCACCGCTGATCGTGGCGACCGCGTGCTGGAGCACGGGTCCGACCACGCCGAAGACCTCGTCGATGGCCTTCGGACTACCGGGGAAGTTGATGATCAGGGTGCGTCCGGCGACGCCCGCGAGCCCGCGCGAGAGCGCGCCCAGCGGCGTCTTGCGCAGCGACTCGGCACGCATCGCCTCGGCCAGCCCCGGGACCTCGCGCTGGATGACCATGCGGGTCGCCTCGGGGGTGACGTCGTCGGGCGTGAGGCCCGTCCCACCGGTGGTCAGGACGAGGGCGTACCCCTCGTCGACGTAGTGGTAGAGCCGGTCCTCGATGAGCGTGAAGTCGTCGGGGACGACCTCCATCGCGTCGACGTCGGCCCCCGCCTCCTCGGCGCGCTGGGCCAGCAGGGGTCCACTGGCGTCCTCGCCGCGACGGGCGGAGACGCTGGTCGAGATGGTCAGGACCGCACAGCGCATGCCAGCGGAGACTAGAGGGGCGGTCATCGCCGGGGCTGAGCCCTCGTTCCCGGGGGTACCCTGACCCCATGACCGGCATCGACGCTGACCCCTCGTTGGAACGCGCCGGTCGCCGGCTCGCCGCCCTCAGCTCGATTCGCGGCCTCTGGGCGACGGTCGTCGGCATCGCGCTCGTCGTGATCGCCTTCGTCTTCGTCGACGGCGGCACGTGGTTCGTCCCCGTGCTGGTCATCGGGCTCATGCTGATCGCGGCCGGGATCCTCGGACCGCGGGTGCGGGGCCGCGTCTCGCTGGAGTTCGGCATGGGCGGGGCGACGCTCGACGTGCAGCTGCACATCGCGCCGCCCGGCCAGGTCGGGCGCCTGCCGCGCCGTGGCGCCGGCGCCGTCGCAGCGGTCGCGGCCGATCCGGTCCCGCC
>JAOPZL010000198.1 GCA_025964175.1 Solirubrobacterales bacterium | reverse complement strand
CGTGCGGCCCCCGAGCGCCGCATCCGACACGACGAGCCGCCGCCGTGCGTCCACCGCCGCCGGCGCCGACGAGACGACGCGCTCGCGCCGCGCCCGCGTGGTCGTCCCCGAGCCCGAGGACTCCGAGCCGCGCGTCGCGCGCGGCGGGAAGCGCGGGAAGGCCCAGGTCGAGGACCTCCAGGAGCGCTACTCCGACGTCTTCGACGAGCCCGAGGAGATCGCGGAGCCGCCGGAGGCCGCGGGCTTCTTCGACCCGCCCGAGCCGACCGCCGACCCGACGCCGATCTCCGAGCAGCTCGCGATCGAGAACGAGGACGAGCTCGCCGACGAGGCCTTCGAGCCGCTGGACGAGCCGGTCGAGGACCCCGAGATCGAGGCCGGGTTCGAGGACGAGGACGTGCCGGTGATCGAGGTCCGTCCCGAGGACCTGACGCCGCAGGGCCGCTACCGCTCCTCGGTGACCGACAGCCCCGACTTCGTCTGGCGTCGCCCGTCGATGCGGATCCTGCCGCGGTCCACCGCCGCCCAGATCAAGCCGGACACCGCGGGCCAGGAGAAGACGGCGCGTGCGCTCGTCGAGGCGCTCGGCCACTTCGGGGTCGACGCGAAGGTCGTCGGCACCGTGGCGGGACCGCACATCACCCGCTACGAGGTGCGCCTGGCGCCGGGGGTGAAGATGAGCAAGGTCGCCAACCTCAAGGACGACCTCGCCTACGCGCTCGCCGCGACGGACTTCCGCATCCTCGCCCCGATCCCCGGCAAGACCGCGGTCGGCGTCGAGGTCCCCAACGAGAACCGCAAGATCGTCCAGCTCGGCGACGTGATGAGCGACAAGCCGGCCGACTGGTCGCCGCTCACCGTGTGGCTGGGCAAGGACGTCGCCGGTCGCGCGATCGGCGCCGACCTCGCGAAGATGCCCCACCTGCTCGTCGCCGGCACCACCGGCGCCGGCAAGTCCGCGTGCGTCAACGCGATGCTCAGCTCGGTGCTGCTGAACGCCGATCCGCGCGAGGTGCGGCTGGTGCTGATCGACCCCAAGCAGGTCGAGCTCAACCACTACGAGGGCATCCCGCACCTGCTGACGCCGGTCATCACGCACCCGCGTGTGGCCGCCAACGCGCTCCAGAACCTGGTCAAGGAGATGGAGGACCGCTACTCGATCATGTCGATGTCCAAGACGCGGTCGCTGCCCGAGCTCAACCGCCGCCGCGAGGACCGCGGGGAGACGCCGCTCCCGTACATCCTGTGCGTGATCGACGAGCTCGCCGACCTGATGATGGTCGCGCCCGCCGACGTCGAGGACTCGATCATCCGCCTCGCCCAGAAGGCGCGCGCGGTCGGCATCCACCTCGTGCTCGCGACGCAATCCCCCCGCGTGGACGTCATCACCGGCATGATCAAGGCGAACGTCCCGTCGCGGATCGCGTTCGCCGTCTCCTCGCAGACCGACTCGCGCGTGATCCTCGACCAGAACGGCGCGGAGTCGCTGCTGGGCAAGGGCGACATGCTCTTCTCGCCGGTCGGGTCCTCCAAGCTGCAGCGCATCCAGGGCGCGTACATCGACGAGGCCCAGATCGAGACGATCACCGAGTTCTGGCGCAAGCAGGGCGAGCCCGAGCTGCGCGAGGACCTGCTCGAGGAGGTCGAGGACGAGGAGGCCGTCGCGGAGGAGAGCGGCTCCGACGAGTTCGATCCCAACGAGGATCCGCTGCTCGAGGACGCCATCCGCCTCGTCGCCGAGATGGGCACCGCATCGACCTCGATGCTGCAGCGACGGCTGCGCCTCGGGTACACGCGGGCCGGCCGCCTGATCGACATGCTGGAGCGGCGCAACGTCATCTCCGGGTACGAGGGTTCCAAGCCGCGACAGGTCCTCGTGGGGCCCGCCGAGGCCGAGCGGTTCATCCATGCGCTGCGCGAAGGACCGCAGGAGAGCGCCGATGCGACAGAGCCGGAGCCGGTGCACGTGTCCGGCGACGAGTAGCCTGACGCGTCATGCCCGAGATCGGAACAACGCTCCGGGAGGCACGCATGCGTGCCCGGATCGACATCTCGGAGATCGAGAGTCAGACCAAGATCCGGGCGAAGTACCTTCGTGCGCTCGAGAACGAAGAGTGGGATCTGCTCCCCGGTCCCACCTACGTCAAGTCGTTCCTGCGCACGTACGCGGACGCGCTGGGGCTGGACGGCAAGCGGCTCGTCGAGGAGTACAAGCTCCAGCACGAGCGGCTCAGCGACGTCGAGCTGCAGCCGATCGCCCCGCCCGGCCAACGTGGCCAGCGACCGCAGAGGTCGCGCCTGGGCCGGCGCTGGCTGATCGGCTGGGCGGTCGTGATCCTCGCCGCCGCGATCTACCTCGTCGCGACCAACGGCGGCGGGAACGGCAACTCGCCGTCCGGGGGCTCGACGAGCACGCAGACGGCGGAGACGACGCCCGCACGCACGACCACGACGCCCAGCACGAGGAAGAAGCGGGCCGCGTCCACGAGGGTGCGGTTGCAGGTCGTCCCGACCGGCACCGTCTACGTCTGCCTGGAGGCCGACGGCAAGGCGGTCATCGACAAGGTGACGATGAACGCCGGGACGCCGTCCAAGACCTTCCGGGCCAAGAAGTTCGAGATCTCGCTCGGCAACGGGCAGGCGAGGGTGAGGGTCAACGGCAAGAGCTTCAACGTGCCGTCCTCGTCCGCCCCGCTCGGCTACCGCTGGACCTCCAAGGGCCGCACGACGCTGACCCAGGCGCAACGGCCCGCCTGCGCGACGCCGGCGGCATGATCGTCCCGTGAGCGCGCGCGCCGGCATCGTGGTGACGGGGACCGAGGTCCTGACGGGCCGCGTGTCGGATCGCAACGGGCCGTGGGTGTCGGAGCAGCTGAGCGGCCTGGGCATCGACCACACGCACACGATCCTCGTCGGCGACCGCGACGAGGACATGCTCGCGGCGCTGGAGTTCTTCCGGACGTCCGGCGTCGATCTGGTCGTGACCAGCGGTGGCCTGGGCCCGACCGAGGACGACCGCACCGCGGAGGTCGTCGGTCGCTTCCAGGGGCGCGAGATGGTGCTCGACGAGCCGACCGAGGCGCGCATCTGGGAGATCCTGCAGCGGATGCGGGTCCGGTGGGGGGCCGCGTTGGACGAGGACGCCGTGCGCGCGGCCAACCGCAAGCAGGCGGTGGTGCCGCGCGGTGCCGAGATCCTCGCGCCGGTGGGCACCGCGCCGGGGCTGGTGGTCTCGCCGGCGCCGGACTCTGCCGGTCCGGTGGTGGTCGTGCTTCCGGGGCCGCCGCGGGAGCTGCAGCCGATGTGGTCGGACGCGGTGGCGTCGGAGGGGTTCGCCTCGGTGCTGGCGCGCGCCACGACGTACCGCCAGAGCATGCTGCGGCTGTTCGGCATCCCGGAGTCGGAGATCGCCGCGACGCTGCGCGCCGCGCGCGACGGCGGCATCGACATCGACGCGCTGGAGATCACCACGTGCCTGCGCCGTGGGGAGATCGAGGTCGTGACGCGGTGGCAGCCTCCGGCCGATGCCGCGTACGCGGCGCTGGAGGACTTCGTGCGCGCGCGGCACGCCGACACGCTCTTCTCCGACGACGGGACCTCCGTGGACCAGCAGGTCGCGTCGTTGCTGCGCTCGCAGGGGCTGCGCGTGGCGACCGCCGAGTCCTGCACCGCGGGGCTCCTCGCCGCGCGGTTGACCGAGCTGGACGGCTCGTCGGCCTACTTCCCGGGTGGGGTCGTGGTCTACGAGAACGAGGCGAAGGCGGACCTGGCGGGCGTCGACCCCGCGGTGATCGCTTCGGTGGGCGCGGTGTCGCGGGAGGTCGCCGAGGCGCTGGCCGACGGCGCGCGCGCCCGCCTCGGTGCCGACATCGGCATCGGGATCACCGGCATCGCCGGGCCCGGAGGCGGGACCGAGGAGAAGCCGGTCGGAACGGTCTGGCTGTCGGTCGCGGGGGCGGACGGCACGCGGCTGACCCGCCACGTCCAGCTCCCCGGCAACCGCTTCGACGTGCGCGACCGCTCCACGACGGTCGCGATGCACCTGCTGCGGCGGGTGCTGCTGGGGGGAGCGGACGGGATCAGCGAGGCCGCCGAGGGCTGATCGGGGCGTGCGCCTCTTCGTCGCCCTCGAGCTGCCCGACCACGTGCGGTCGACGCTGGAGCGGTGGCGTCCGCGAGCCGACGCGCTGCGCCCGGTACCCGCCGAGCAGCTGCACGTGACGCTCGCGTTCCTGGGGGAGCGGGGCGAGCAGGAGGCGGCGCTGGTGTCGGAACTGCTGCCGCAGGCGGCCCGACCGGTGCGAGCGCTCGCTCTCGGCGGGGCCCTGATCCTCCCGCTGCGGCGGCCGCGGGTGCTCACGGTGGCGATCGAGGACGGTGACGGGTCGCTGGGCTCGCTGCAGTCCGCGGTGGCGGCGGCGCTGGCCGAGGGGATCGGCTGGCACCCCGAGTACCGCCGCTTCCTCGCGCACGTGACGGTCGCGCGGGTGAGGGCGCGGGGGCGGGGGCGGGCGGAGGCGGATCCTCTCGGGGCGGTCGGGACGGCACTCGAGCCGCCTCCGCCGGTCGCTCCCTTCGCCGCGACGGCGCTCACGCTCTTCCGCTCGCGCCTCGGGGCGGGCGGTTCGCGCTACGAGCGTGTCAAGACGGTTGCGTTGTAGCCGTTTCGCGCGCAAATGGGCACAAACACGTGTTCGCATGTGTTCCGTCCGATGCCATCCTCACGATGTACCCAGTCCACACGAATGAACGGAAGGCTTTGACATGAGCGTCATCGACCAGGAGAAGGCCGCGAAGGCCCGCGACGCCGCCCTCCAAGGGGCGCTCGCGCAGATCGACAAGCAGTTCGGCAAGGGCTCCGTCATGCGCATGGGCGACGAAGGCGCCCGCGTCAAGGTCAGCGCGATCCCCACCGGAGCACTGTCGCTCGACATCGCCCTCGGCATCGGCGGCGTCCCGCGCGGGCGCATCGTCGAGGTCTTCGGCCCGGAGTCGTCCGGTAAGACGACCCTGATCTACCACATCCTCGCCGAGGCCCAGCGCCTCGGGGGCGTGTGCGCGTTCATCGACGCCGAGCACGCGATGGACCCGCTGTACGCGCAGCGGATCGGCCTGGACATCGACGAGCTGCTCGTCTCCCAGCCCGACTACGGCGAGCAGGCGCTGGAGATCGCCGACATGCTGGTGCGCTCCAACGCCGTGGACGTGATCGCGGTCGACTCCGTCGCCGCGCTGACGCCCCGCGCCGAGCTCGAGGGCCAGATGGGCGACCAGACCGTCGGCCTGCAGGCGCGGATGATGAGCCAGGCGATGCGCAAGCTCGCCGGCAACCTGAACCGCACCCAGACGCTCTGCGTGTTCACGAACCAGATCCGCGAGAAGGTCGGCGTCATGTTCGGCTCGCCGGAGACCCAGCCGGGCGGTCGCGCGCTGAAGTTCTACGCGTCGCAGCGCCTGGACATCCGGCGCATCGAGACGCTCAAGGACGGCACCGAGGCCGTGGGCAACCGCGTCCGCGTGAAGGTCGTCAAGAACAAGGTCGCGCCGCCGTTCCGCCAGGCCGAGTTCGACATCGAGTTCGGCCAGGGGATCTCGTCCGCGGGCTGCATCCTGGACCTCGGCATCGAGCACGACATCGTCAGCAAGTCGGGCTCGTTCTTCTCCTACAACGGGGAGCGGCTGGGGCAGGGGCGCAACAACGCCAAGGCGTTCCTGTCCGAGCACCGCGAGATCGCGGAGGAGATCGAGAACAAGATCTACGCCGCGCTGGACATCCCGCGCGACGGGGTCGTCCCGGTCGACGCCGACAGCGATGTCGCGCCGGAGATGCCGGCCGGCGAGCTGCTCGCGTAGGGGCGCTGCCAATGGCCCTGGGCTGGAGCACGATGCGAGATGACGATCAGCAGGACTCGATCGAGCTCCAGCCCCCGCAGGACCCCGCCGCGCGATTGCAGCGGGCGCTGGACCTGGCCTACCGCTACCTGTCGCGGAGGGATCGCACGGTCGCCGAGGTGCGTCGTCACCTCGAGGACAAGCGCTGCGAGCCCGACGCGATCGACCAGGCGGTGGCCGACCTGGCCGAGGCGAACTACCTCGACGACGCCCGCTACGCGCGGGTGTTCGCCGAGGATCGCCGGTCGCTGGACTCGTGGGGGCCGGACCGGATCGCGCGCAAGCTCACGCAGATCGGGATCGCGCCCGACCTGATCGAGGCGGCGCTCTCGGATCGCAGCGCCGACGACGAGCTGGACGCGGCGGTCACGCTGCTGCGTCAGAAGCTCCGCTTCGCGCCCGAGGACGACCGGGGTCGCGAGCGCGCCCTCGGCCTCCTGGCCCGCCGCGGCTACTCCCTCGAGCTCGCCTACGACGCCGTTCGTCGCTTCGAGCGCGAGGGCGACGCGGCCTGAGCGCGGGCCTCGCGGCGGAGGATCACCGCATCACGACGTAGTCGAACGTCCTCGTTCGATTGCGCACAAGGCCCGCCGGGACTAGGATGCCGGACAGCGAACGAATGGGCCCTTAAGGGGCATGAGAAACCGCAGCAAATACATAGGTTCTGACCCAGCTGGCACAGGCACGACGATGCGACGTAGACCTTCTTCCGGGCGAAGGACCCGGACGCCGACACCA
>JAOPZL010000188.1 GCA_025964175.1 Solirubrobacterales bacterium | reverse complement strand
CACCGGCATCCGCCCCGGCCCCGGCCCCCGTCGCCGCGCCCGTCGCCCCGGTCGCAGCGCCCGGAGCCACCGCCACGATCAACCCCGACGGCACGGCCACGCCCCCCGCGGGCGCGCCGGCGGTCGTCGCCGCGATCATCGCCGCCGGCAACGAGATCGCCACCAGGCCGTACGTCTACGGCGGCGGCCATCGCACCTGGGTCGACACCGGCTACGACTGCAGCGGCTCCGTCTCCTACGCCCTGCACGGCGCCGGCCTGCTGGCCGCCTCCGCACCCTCGGGCGACTTCATGACGTGGGGCGCCGCCGGCCCCGGCCAGTGGGTCACGATCTACGCCAACCAGCCCCACATGTACATGGTCGTCGCCGGCCTGCGCTTCGACACCTCCGGCGCCAAGCCGTCGCGCTGGCAGACCGCCCAGCGCTCGGGCGACGGGTTCACCGTGCGCCACCCGCCGGGCCTGTAGTCCTCGTACCGCTGGTCCCATCCCGCACGGTCCCGGGTTTGCCGCGCGCGCCTCCCGGAGATCAGGCTGAACCATGGCGACCGCATCGCGCAGGTCCTTCGTGGAGGGGCTCACGGCCCGCAAGCCCGCCTCGACCCTGATCGAGCAATCCGGCAAGGGCGACACCCTCCAGCGTGCGGTCGGCGCGCTCGACCTGACCGCCCTGGGCATCGGCGGCATCATCGGCACCGGGATCTTCGTGATCATCGGCGAGGCGATCGGCGACTCCGGTCCCGCGATCGTCCTCTCCTTCGTCCTCGCCGGGCTGACCTGCATCTTCTCCGCGCTCTCCTACTCCGAGCTCGCGTCGACGATCCCGGTCTCGGGCTCGGCCTACTCGTACTCGTACGCCACCCTGGGCGAGCTCGTCGCCTGGATCATCGGCTGGGACCTGATCATCGAGTACGGCTTCTCGGTCTCGACCATCGCCGTCGGCTGGGGCGGCTACGTCAAGGACCTCCTCGACTCGCTCTTCTCGATCTCGCTCCCGACCGCGATCACCTCCGCGCCCGGGGACGGCGGCACCGTGAACCTGCCGTCGGTGCTGCTCGTGCTCGGCGTGACGGCGATCCTCGTCCTGGGCGTGCGCGAGAGCGCGCGGACGAACACGGCGATGGTCGCCTTCAAGGTCACCGTGCTGATCTTCTTCGTGGTCGTCGGCGCGTTCGCGTTCCACGGGTCGCACTTCTCGAACTTCGCCCCGCACGGCACCAGCGGCATCGTCGACGCGGCGGCGCTGATCTTCTTCGCCTACATCGGCTTCGACGCGGTCTCCACCGCGGGTGGCGAGGCGAAGAACCCCAGGCGCGACCTGCCGATCGCGATCATCGGCTCGCTCGCCATCGCCACGGTCCTCTACATCCTCGTCGCGGTCGCGGCGATCGGGATGGCTCCCGAGCAGGTGCTCGCGGGCTCCGACGCCCCGCTGACCACGGCGATCCGCAGCAGCGGGCTGGGCGCGTGGGCCGGCGACATCCTCTCGGCCGCCGCGCTGGTCGCCATCACCTCGGTCGTGCTGACCTTCCTCTACGGCCAGTCACGGATCTTCTTCGCGATGTCGCGCGACGGCCTCGTGCCCGAGTGGTTCGGGCGCCTGAACTCCAAGCGGGTCCCCTCGCGGAGCCTGATCCTGTTCGGTCTGGCCTCCGCCGCGATGGCCGCGGTCATCCCGCTGAGCCAGCTGGCCGAGCTCGTCAACATCGGCACGCTGTTCGCCTTCGTGCTCGTCAACTTCGGCGTCATCTGGCTGCGCCACAGCGAGCCGGATCTCGAGCGCGGCTTCCGCACGCCGCTCGTCCCGTTCGTGCCGCTGATCGGCGTCGCGCTGTGCATCTACCTGATGACCCACCTGCAGGCGGCGACGTGGTGGCGGTTCGGCATCTGGATGCTGATCGGCCTGATCGTCTACTTCGCCTACAGCCGCAGACACTCCAAGGTGGCTAACGCGAACGGAGACGGCGACGCAGACGGCCCGCCGTTCTCGCGCGGAGGCGGCGGCCCGGCCGCACCGGCGCCTTCGGGCGCCGGATCGCCCGACCGTCAGGGGTGATCCGCAGCTTCCCGTCCGGCACCGGCGCCGTGGCATGGAAGCCGGCGATGACGAGGCGGACGTCGAGATCCCAGTCGCCGGGCGGCAGCGGCCCGCCGCCCGCGGCGACCGCCGGGTCGAGCGTCGCCCGGACCGTCGCCTGGACCCGGACGTGGCCGTCGCTGTCGGGGACCGCGACGAGCTTGGTCGTCGTCTTGGCCGGGAGCAGGTACTCGACCGCGTCGACGGGGTGGCGGAGGATCACCTGGGTGCTCGCGCCGGCAGCCAGGGCGGACGTCGCGTCGCGCTGCTCGTCGGTGAGCGCCAGCCCGTCGGGGACGACCCAGCGCAGCGTCTCGCCCTCAGGTGTGAACGCCAACGGCCCGCCACCGGCCGGCCCCGTCCCCGACAGCCGCGCGCGGAACGTGATCCGCAGCGTGCCGGGCGTCGTGGCATGCTCGCGCACGGCGAGGTTGCTGATCTTCGGCTCCAGCGCCGACTCGCGCCGCGCCAGGGTCAGGAGGTCGTCGAACCGCCCGTCGCGCAGCAGCTGCGCGCGCACCCGCAGGTTGAACGGCAGGCGCGCGTCGAACGCCGGCCCGAACCGCTGCGCCGACATCCGCCGGATCTCCTCGTAGAGCTCGATCCGGTAGTCGTCGGGCCGTTCCAGGTAGGCCTGGCCGCCGACGCGGGCCAGCAGCTTGCTCGTGTACCAGGAGGCCTGCAGCGCGTCGCGCTCCTCACCGGGCTCGGTGTTCGCCGCGACGATGTCGAGGATCTCGCCGACCCGCCCGTAGTAGTCGGGCACGTCGAAGCGCTTCGTGGAGGCGTTGACCTCGAGGTCGCGCAGCACCCAGTGGTAACAGGGGTAGTCGGCGAGGATCGAGATCGAATCGGCCGCGAAGTAGCAGCGCATCACGAAGTTGTGGTCCTCGAGGCGGTAGTGGCCCTCGGGGAAGCGGATCCGGTGCGCGTCCAGGAACGAGCGGCGGTACAGCTTGTGCGGGGACAGCAGCGAGAGGAGGGGGGCCCAGTCCACGGTCACGTGGCTGCGGTTGCGCCGGAAGATCGCGCGCGCGACGGACTTGCCCTGCCCGACCACCTTGCCGGTGAGCACGTCGGCCTGGTCGGCGTCGGCCATCGCGACCATCCGCTCCAGCGCCTCGTGGCCGATCCAGTCGTCGTTGTCGACGAGGTAGACGTACTCGCCGCGGGCCATGTCGATGCCGACGTTGCGCGGCCTCCCGGGCCAGCCGGAGTTCGGGATCTGCGCGAAGCGGACGTTGCGCTGGCGGCGCGCCAGCCACCGCAGCCGCCGCGCGGAGCCGTCGGTGGAGCCGTCGTCGACGAAGATCACCTCGTAGTCGTGCCGCGGCATGGACTGGTGCAGCAGCGACCGGATGCAGTCGTCGATGTTGGAGCCCGGATTGAAGACCGGGACGATCACGGAGACCTTCACCGCAGGAATCCTCCCAGTCGCGCGGAAAGCGCACCTTCCCGGGTCGTGCCCGGTTGTGAACCCTCGTGCGTGCCCTCCTTCGTCGCCTGCTGCTGCCGGTCCTCGCCCTCGTGCTGCTGGGGTCGCTCCCGGCCGATGCGAACGCCGCCCGCCACGGGCCGTGCATCGCCGACACGAGGGGTGGCCCGACGTGCACGATCTGGACCGGCAAGGTCGTCTACGTCGACGACGGCGACACCGTCCACGTGAAGGTCGGGTCGCGCACCGAGCACGTGCGCATCACCGGCATCCAGGCGATGGAGCTGACGAACTACAGCGCCCGCGCGCGAGCAGGCCAGTGCCATGGCGTCGAGGCGGCCGATCGCCTCGATCAGCTCGTCAAGCTCGCCAAGGGACAGGTCCGCCTCGCCGCGCAGGACCACACCAGCGCGTCGCGCCACCGGCCGCTGCGCTCGATCGCGGTCAGGCGCAACGGCCGCTGGGTCGACGTCGGGCGCACGCTCCTGAAGGAGGGGCTCGTGCTGTGGATGCCCAACCGCGTGGAATGGGCGTGGAACCCGCAGTACGCCATCTACGTCGAGCAGGCGCAGGCCGCGCATCTGGGGCTGTGGAACACCTCCGCCTGTGGCGACGGCCCCGACCAGGCCGCGCCGATCAAGCTCTGGGTCAACTGGAAGAGCGACTCCAGCGCCGCCGGCGACCCCGACGGGGAGTGGGTCCGCATCCGCAACCTCGACGCGGTCAACCCGCTCTCCCTGGGCGGCTGGTGGCTGCGCGACTCCGGCCTGCGCCAGTACCGCTTCCCGTCGAACACGTCGATCCCGCCGGGCGCGCTCGTCACCCTGTACGTCGGCGGCGGCTTCGACGACGCCTCCAACCGCTACTGGGGGCTGGAGACGCCGGTCTTCGACAACGTCGACCGCGAGCGGCAGATGGGCGACGGCGCCTACCTGTTCGATCCCCAGGGCGACATGCGCGCGTGGATGACCTATCCGTGTCGCACCACCTGCGCGGACCCCAACGCCAACGCGTTCGAGCTCGTCGTCAAGCCCAGTGGCCAGGAGTGGGTCGGGGTGCGCAACGTCGCCCAGACCCCGGTCGGGCTGGAGGGCTACCGCCTGACCGTCGGCGGCCACACGTACGCGTTCAACTCCGACGCGGTCATCCAGCCCGGCCAGCTGCTGAAGGTCTACATCCAGCGCGACCAGGACGAGGACCGCCCGCTGATCAAGGGCTGGAGCCAGTTCAACCCGATCCTGCGCAACGACGGCGGCTCGGCGCGCCTGTCCACCTTCACCGACGCCGTGCTCGCCTGCGTGGCGTGGGGCGACGGCGCCTGCTCGAGCGGCGCGGGGTAGCGGAAGCGCGCTCTGTCTAGACGTCCAGCGTCTCGATCGCCGCGACGACGTGCTCGGCCGCGTGGCCGTCGCCGTAGGGCGCCGGGTGCTCGGCGGGCATCGGGCGCTCGAGCGCGACGAGGGCGCGCTCGGTGTCGAGGTCGACGAGCTCGTTCCAGCCCGATTGCACGGTCTCCACCCACTCGGTCGTGTCGCGCATCGTCACGCAGCGCGTCCGGGCGAGGAAGGCCTCCTTCTGCACGCCGCCCGAGTCGGTCAGCGCGGTGTGGGCGTGCACGAGCAGCGCGGTGAAGTCGAGGTAGCCCAGCGGCGGGGTGAGGACGACCTTCGCCGCCAGCTCGTCGTACCAGCCGGCAGCCTCCAGTCGCGCGCGCGTGCGCGGATGCAGCGGCAGCACGACCTGGTGGGGGACGGCGAGGAGCAGGTCGACGAGCTTGCGCAGGCGCGCGGGGTCGTCGACGTTGGCCGCGCGGTGGGTCGTCGAGATGACGTACTCGCCGGGCGTGACCCCGTACCGCTCCAGGACGGCGCTGTTCTCGCGCGCCTTGGGACGGAAGAGGTCGGCGACGTCGACCATCACGTCGCCGACGTAGATGACCCGGCCGCGCGGGTGCTCGCGCTCGAGGTTGGCCTGCGCCGTCTTGGACGGCACGAGCAGCAGGTCGCTGAGGGCGTCGGTGAGGACGCGGTTCTGCTCCTCGGGCATCTTCCAGTCCCACGAGCGCATGCCCGCCTCGACGTGGACGACCGGGATCCCGGCCTGGACCGCGGCGATCCCGCCGGTCAGCGTCGAGTTCGTGTCGCCGTAGACGAGCACGACGTCGGGCCGGCGCTGCGCGACGAGCGGACCCAGCGCGGCGAGCTGCTTGGCCGTCTGCTCGGTGTTGGACCCGCCACCGAGCCCGAGCTGGACCTCCGGCTTGGGGACCCCGAGCTCGCGCTCGAAGATCGTCGACAGCTCGTCGTCGAAGTGCTGGCCGGTGTGGACGAGGATCTCCTCGTGCCGCTGGCGCAGCACGCGCGAGACGGCGGCCGCCTTGACGGACTGGGGCCGGTTTCCGAGAACGGTGAGGACGCGCACGGCGGCGCATCCTAGATGCCTCCTAGACGGCGGCGCCCGCGAAGGCGCGCACGGTCTCCGTGACCTCGGCCGCCTGCTCGGCGCTGAGCACCGGGCTCATCGGGATGGCGAGGTGGGTGCGTGCGACCTCGTCGGTCGCCGGGAGCTCGACTCCCGCGCCGTACTGCGCCATCGCCGGCTGGCGGTGGATCGGCACGCGGTAGTAGGCCTTCTGGCCGACGCCCGCGTCCTTCAGCGCGGCGGCGAGCTCGTCGGCGCGCTCGTGCTTGATCACGTAGAGGTGCCAGGCGGGATCGGCGCCGTCGGTGGGGACCGGCAGGCTGACGAGGTCGCCGAGCCCGGCGTCGACGTAGTGGCGCCCGGCGGCGCGGCGGCCGTCGGCCCAGTCGTCGAGGTGGGGAAGCAGCACGCGCAGGATCGCGGCCTGGAGCTCGTCCAGGCGCGAGTTGTAGCCGATGTGCTGGTAGGTGACCTTGTCGTAGGAGCCGTGGAAGCGCAGCATCCGCACGCGGTCGGCGATCTCGGCGTCGCTCGTCGTGATGGCGCCGCCGTCGCCGAAGGCGCCCAGGTTCTTGGACGGGAAGAACGAGAAGGTGGCGATCGTGCCCAGCGAGCCCGGGCGACCACCCACGTAGGTGGTGCCCGCGGCCTGCGCGGCGTCCTCGACGACGGGGACGCCGAGCGCCTCGATCTCGGCGACCGGCGCGACGTTGCCGAACAGGTGGACGACGATGACGGCCTTCGTCCTCGGGGTCATGACCGCCTTGACCGACTCGGCGGTGACGCACATCGTGTCGGGGTCGATGTCGCAGAAGACCGGGGTCGCGCCGGTGGGCGGGATCGCCTCGGCCGACGCGTAGAAGGTGAAGGACGGCACGATGACCTCGTCGCCGGGGCCGACGCCGAGGGCGCGCAGGGCGATGGTCAGCGCGTCGGTGCCGTTGCCGACGCCGATCCCGTGGGCGGCGCCGCAGTAGCCGGCGAACTCCTGCTCGAAGGCGGAGACGTTGGGACCGAGGATGTACCGGCCCTCGTCGACCACGTTCGTCATCGCGTCCAGGAGCTGCGGACGGAGCGGGGCCAGGGGCGTGGAGGTGTCGAAGAGGGGAACGGTCATGGCGATCTTCCACACTAGACGCGCGACTGTCGCGTTCGCTTTCAGGTTTCTCCCAGGCTCCGCTTAGCGCGCGCCCAGGCTGGGCCGGCAACCTGCTTCCCATGCCCGCCACCGACACCCGCACCCACGCCGGCACGGTCGAGTCGGTCACCCGCTTCCCCTGCTTCGGCGGGGAGGTCGTGATCTTCGCGTCGGGCCGTCCCGGCGAGGTGCGCCATGCCCTCGACGCCGCCCGCGCGCTCGCGCAGGACGCCCACGAGCGCCTCACCCGCTTCGAGGACGACAGCGAGCTGTCGCGTCTGAACGCCGACCCCCGTGGCGTCGTCCCCGCCTCCGACCTCCTCCGCCGCCTGGCCGACGCGGTCCGCTGGGCCGGCGACGTGAGCGGCGGCCTGGTCGACGGGACGTGCCTGGATGCCGTGGAGGCCACGGGCTACCGCGCGCACTGGGATCCGTCACCGGGCGCGCAGGCCGATGACTGGACGGCGGGCCAGACGCACCCGCTGCCGGGCGCATGGCGCTCGGTGTCGACGAACCCCGGCGCCGTCGTGCGCCCGCCCGGCGTGCGGCTGGACAGCGGCGGCCTGGCCAAGGGCATGGTCGCCGACGAGATCGCCGTCCTGCTGGACGGATGCGACGACTGGGCGATCGACTGCGGCGGCGACCTGCGCGTCGGCGGCCGCCGGCCGCAGCTGCGCACGATCGAGGTCCGCGACCCGATCGACACGGCGGGCGTGGTGCACCGCCTGACCCTGCGCGGTGGCGCGGTCGCCACCAGCGGCACCACGCGGCGGCGCTGGCGCGACGGCCACCACCTGATCGACCCACGCACCGGCGCGCCCGCCGACACCGGGGTCGTGCAGGCCACCGCGCTCGCATCGACCGGCCTGGAGGCCGAGGTCCGGGCCAAGACCGCGCTGCTCGCCGGTCCGCTGGAGGGCTGGCGCGCGCTGCACCACGGCGGCGTGCTCGTGATGGCCGACGGCTGCGTGCAGGTGCGGGAGCCGTGATGGCGCTCGCGAGCGTCGACATCGGCGCCCACCTCTTCTGGATCACGAGCCGCGCCGCCGGCGTCAGCGCCCTGATCCTCTCCAGCGTCGCCGTCACGATCGGCCTCTTGATGGGGAGCAGGCTGGTCCGCGGCAAGCGCGCCCTCGACGCTCGCGCGCTGCACGAGGTCCTCTCCCTGGCCACGATCGCCGCGATCGTCCTGCACGCCGGGATCCTGCTCGGCGACGCGTTCATCCACCCGTCGATCGCCGACCTGACGATCCCGTTCGTCTCCGGTGACCAGCGCTGGTGGTTGAGCCTGGGCATCATCGCCGGCTGGTCGACCGTGCTGCTCGGCCTCTCCTTCTACGTGCGCCAGCACATCGGAACCCGGCTCTGGCGCTCCGCCCACCGCTTCACTGCTCTGGCCTGGATCGGCGGCGTCGTGCACTCGCTCGGCGAGGGCACCGACGCCGGCACCACCTGGTTCCTGGCCATGACCGCGATCGTCGTGGTCCCGCCCCTCCTGCTGCTCGGGGTCCGCCTGATCGGCCCCGCCGTCCGCCGCCCCGACCCGAGGACCTCTCATGCAACGTGATTCGCAGGAGCCGACGACCGCGCCGCCGGGCGAGGAGATCCGCGCCGCCCGCCGCGCACGCGTCCATCGCATCCGCCGCCGCGTGGCGACGGGAGCCACCGTCTCGTTCCTGGCCGCGTGGGGCGTCGTCTACGCCCAGATGCGCCTGGGAGACGACCCGGCGCTGGGCACGGGCAACACGGTCGCGCAGGTCCACGGCGCGTCATCCGCGGCGAACACCCTGGCGACGCCCAGCGATACGTCGGGCACGGACACGTCGACGAGGGCGGGCAGCGACGGCGCGAGCGCGAGCAGCAGCCGCAGCGCCGGCTCGAGGAGCAGCTCCTCGACGCTGGTCACCGCCCAGTCCTGACCCCGAGGGAATGCGGGGGCGGGGCGCCATAGGCTCCCGACGGTGAGCGACGTCCTCGACAGCCCCGAAGCCGGCTCCACCGCCCTGCGCGGATCCGCGCTGCGCAGCGCGGCCTACTTCGGCGGCATCGGGCTCTCGATCGTCTCCACCCCGCTGCTCGTCCGCTCGCTCAGCGTCGGCGAGTACGGGCGCTACGTGACCGTCGCCTCGCTGATGAACCTCGTCGCCGGGGTGACCGAGGGCGGCCTCAACGCCGTCGCGCTGCGCGAGTACTCCACGCTCCAGGGCGACGCGCGGCGCAGCGCGCTGCGCTCGCTGATGGGCATCCGCTACACGCTGTCGGTCGCCGGCGTCATCGTCGGCCTCGCCTTCGCGCTCGCCGCCGGCTACGAGTCGCCGCTGCTCATCGGGGCGGTCGGCGCAGGCATCGCCGTCGTCTTCCAGGCGATCGGCGCGCTGCTGACCACGCCGCTGCAGGGCGAGCTGCGCTTCGGCTGGCTGTCGTCGATCTCGCTGGTCAGCCAGGGGCTGCAGGTCGTCGGCATCGTCGCGCTCGTCCTGGCCGGCGCCGGCGTCGTGCCGTTCCTGTGGATGGGCGCCCCGATCACCCTCGCCACCCTCGTCATGACCTACGTCCTCGTGCGCGGGCGCATGGACCTGCGCGCCTCGCTGCGCTGGGCCCAGGTGTGGCCGCTGCTGCGCGACACGATCCCCTACACGGCCGCGGTCGCGCTGAACGTCGTCTACTTCCGCGTGACGATCCTCGTCATGTCGCTGCAGGCCTCCAACGCCCAGACGAGCTACTTCGCCACCTCCTTCCGCGTCGTCGAGGTGCTCCTCGGCATCCCCGCGCTGGTCATCGGCTCCGCCTACCCGATCCTCGCCCGCGCCGAGCGCGACGACGACGACCGCTTCGACTACGCGATGAAGCGCATCCTCGAGCTCGCGCTGCTGCTCGGCGTGTGGATGGCGATGTGCACCACCGCCGGCGCGAAGGTGGCGATCGACGTCATCGGCGGCTCGGACTTCGCGCCGTCCGTCGACGTGCTGCGCATCCAAGGCCTGACGCTCGCCGCGACCGGCGTCTCGGTCGCCGCCGGCTACGGGCTGCTCACGCTGCGCCGCTATCGGGCGATGCTGGTCACGAACGCGGTCGCGCTCGTCGTGACGATCGTCCTGACCCTGATCCTCGTCCCGGCGATGGGCGCTCAGGGCGCGGCGCTGGCGACCGTGCTGACCGAGACCGTCCTGGCGATCGGGATCATCGGCGCGCTGCTGCACTACCGCCCGGCGCTGGCCCGCGGCCTGATCGGCGCCCCGCTGATCATCGCCGTCGGCGCCGCGGGGGTCGGCGTCGCCCTGCTCTCGGGTGTCCCGGCGCTGCCCGCGCTCGTCCTGGCGAACGTGGTGTTCGTGGCCGGGATCGTCCTCATCCGCCGCGTCCCGCCCGAGATCGCCGACGTGTTGCGTCGCAAGGCGCCCGGCGGATAGCCTGGCGGCCTGGACTGGTCCGTCTCTCCGGGGACCCGCGTCGCGCGGCTCCCGCGCCCGCTGCAGTTCCCCGCGATGCTCGTGCGCAACGCGCTGCCCCAACCGCGGGTGTGGGCCTACGACGCCGACGGGATGGCGACGAACCACTTCAGCCCGTTCACCGCCGACCCGCAGTTCACCGCGCTGTACGACGAGATGGCCGCCCGCTGGTTCGCCGACGAGGTCGTCGACGCCCGCTGGCGGATGTGGCTGCTGACCCGGTGGGCCCGCCACGCCCGCTCGGTCCCCGGCGCGTTCGCCGAGTTCGGCACCTACCGCGGCGGCTGCGCCTGGATGGTCCTCTCCACCGCCGAACTGGGCCCTGAGCGGCGCTTCTACCTGTTCGACACGTTCGCCGGCATCCCGCACGAGAACCTGACCGAGGCCGAGCGGGCGTCGGAGTTCGGCGGGCGCCTGGCCGACACCTCGGTCGAGTACGTCGCCCAGCTGCTGGCGCCGTGGGGCGACATCCCGCAGCTCGTCCCCGGCGACGTCTTCGCGACGACGGAGTCCGCGCCCGCCGGCCCGCTCGCCTTCGCCCACATCGACCTCAACGCGGCGGCGCCGACCGAGCACGTCCTGCGCCACGTCTACGACCGCCTCTCGCCCGGCGGCGTGATCGTGTTCGACGACTACGGGTGGACGGGCTACGAGGACCAGCGCGCGCGGATCGACGCGTTCGTCGCGTCGCGCCCGGAGGAGCTCGTCGCGCTGCCCACGGGGCAGGCCGTGCTGCTGCGGTCGCCCTAGCCTGCGGGCAAGTGGACGCCCGCGACGTGGACATCGTCATCGTCACCTTCGACACGCGCGAGGTGACGCTGTCGTGCCTGGCCCGGCTCACCGGGCCCACCCACCCCCGCGCCATCGTCGTCGACAACGGCTCGACGGACGGGACCGCGGAGGCGATCGCCGACGCCTACCCCGACGCGACCGTCGTGCGGCTGGAGACCGGGGTCGGGTTCGCCGAGGCCTGCAACCGCGGCGCCGCGGTCGGCGACGGGGAGCTCGTCCTCTTCCTCAACAGCGACGTCCTCGCGCGCCCGGGCGCGCTGGACCTCCTGGTCGGCGAGCTGCGCGCGCGGCCCGACGCCGTCGCGGCGGGCGGCCGGCTCGTCGACCCCGGCACCGACGACACCCAGCCCGCCTACGCGCCGCAGCGCTACCCCGGTCTGGGCGCGCTGCTGGCGCGGGTGACCGGGGTGGAGGCGCTGATGCGCGGCGGGCCCGATCCCGCGCTGCTGTCC
>JAOPZL010000144.1 GCA_025964175.1 Solirubrobacterales bacterium | reverse complement strand
CTTTCGCGCCGAGGCGGCGCTACGGCTCGGAGCCGATGTCGAAAGCCGCTCGGCTTTCGCTCCGGGGCGGCGCTACGGCTCGGAGCCGATGTCGAAAGCCGCTCGGCTTTCGCGCCGGGGCGGCGCTACGGCTCGGAGCCGATGTCGAAAGCCGCAGTCTCACCGAGCTCGGAGTACTCGTCCCGGCGGCTGCGACGGCCGCGGCGGCGCGGCGGCTGCTGCTGCTCCGCGGAGCCGGGCACCTCGGTCTCGCAGTACGGGCAGATCGGCCAGGCGGGATCCAGCGGCTTGGCGCAGGTGACGCACGGGTCCTTCAGGCGACGCAGGCAGCTCGGGCAGCGGACGAAGTCACGCTGCACGGGATAGTCGCAGTGCGGGCAGAGCTGGTGATCCATGTCGTGCAGGCGCGCCTCGGCGGCCTGCATCTCCAGCTCGCGCTCGCGCACGTCGTCCAGGTACTCCGGCGGCCGGACGATCATGTAGACGATCGTCCCGACGAACGGGAAGAGGCTGGCCGCCGTGGCGCACGCGACGAGCATGCCATCGGCGATCCGGCGCCGCGCATCCGCGAACGTCCAGTAGATCAGGGACAGCCAGATGACCACCAGGAACAGGATCAGCAGGTTGACCGCGAGGTTCACGCTGTCGTTGTTGATCCCGAAGACGCCGAACATGATCAAGGAGGGTAGGGGGTCGCTGGGGGACAGGCACGTCCTACCCCGCCGCTGGCGTCTTGTTCGCCACCGGCCCCCGCGGACCTGCATCGGAGGCCGCCGGCGCCAGCTTCGCGCGCTCGCTACAGGAACATCCGCCCGAAGCCGTAGCCGATGGCGAAGAAGATCAGGATGATCAGGGCCACGCCGATGGCCACGATCGCGATCGCGCCGACCATCGACGGCCCGCCGGGATCGTCGTTCACAGCGTGGACCCCGGTTGGGTGCGGTCGGTGCGCAGGAGGTCGGCGATCAGGTAGATCGAGCCGGTGGCGAGCACGAGCCCGCCCTCGTCGCCCGCCAGCACCTGAGCGCTGGCCAGCGCGCGGCGCGGATCGCCGATCGTGCGGATGTCGACGGTCGCGTCGACCTGGCGCGCGAGGGACTCCAGCGTGGCCGGGGAGAGCGCCCGCGGGTTGGCGTTGGAGGTGGCGATGATGCGGGTCGCGAGCGGCGCGACCGAGCGCAGCATCTCCCCCGCGTCCTTGTCGTCGAGGATCGACAGCACCAGGGTCAGCGGGCGGCCCTCCAGCTCGCCGCGCAGCGCCTCGGCCAGCGCGTCCATGCCGCCCGGGTTGTGGGCACCGTCGAGGAACGTCGGCGGGTCGTCGGAGATCTGCTCGAACCGGCCGGGGACGCGCGTCGCGGCGGCCGCGGCGGCGGTCTTGACCGGGTCCAGCTCGCCGAGGTAGGCCTCGGCGGCCGCGCGCGCCAGGGCGAAGTTGCGGCGCTGGAAGGAGCCACGGGCCAGGATCTCGATCCCGGGCGCGTCGGCGGGCGCCTCGATCAGCGTCGCGTCGACCTTGCGCGCCTCGTCCATCGCGTCGGGATGCAGGTCGGCGCCGACGACGAGCGTCGAGCCCGGCTGCACGACGGCGAGCTTCTCGCGGGCGATGTCGCGGACCGTCGGCCCGAGCCAGCGCGTGTGCTCCAGGCCGACGTTCGTCAGCACCGCGACACGCGAGTCGATCACGTTGGTGGCGTCCCAGCGGCCGCCCAACCCCGCCTCGATCACGCCGGCATCGACGTGGGCATCGGCCATCGCGAGGTAGGCGGCGGCGGTGAGCGCCTCGAACTGGGTGACGCGGTCGTCGCCCTCCAGCGTGCGGTCGACCTTCGCGGCCGCGTGGGCGGCACGGCGCACCGCCTCGCCGAACGCGTCGGGCGTGAGGTCCTGCTCGTCGACGCGCACGCGCTCGGCGAAGGTGACGAGGTGGGGCGACAGGTAGGTCCCGGTGCGCAGGCCGTGACGCTGCAGGATCGCGGCGATCATCCGCACGGTCGAGGACTTGCCGTTGGTGCCGACGACGTGCAGCGTCCCGAACTTCTGCTGCGGCTCGCCGAGCGCGACGAGCAGCCGGCGCATGCGATCCAGGCCGAAGCGCATCCCGAACAGCTCCAGCCCGAGCAGGTAGCGCTCGGCGTCGCGCTCGCTCCAGCGGCCCGCCGACCCTCCGGATGGTCGGGTTCTGGTCAGAGGTCCTCGAGCTCCTTGCGCAGGCGCTCCAGCTTCTCGCGCTCGGCCTGGACGACGGGCGCGGGCGCCTTGTCGACGAAGCCGGGGTTGGAGAGCTTGCCCTCGGCGCGCTTGATCTCGGCGACGAGCGTCTTGCGCTGCTCGTCGGTGCGCTGGGCGTGCGCGTCGAGATCGACGGCGTCGCTCTGGAGGATGGCGATCGCGCCGCCGCCCGGGGCCTGGATGGTCGCCGCGGGCTGCTCGTGGCCGGCCTCGAGGTCGAGGCGGGCGAGCAGGGCGATGCCGTGGTCGATCCCGTCGAAGTCGCCGATCAGACGAGCGCGCAGCCGCGGGCCCGGGGGGACGCCGACGGCCTGGCGCCAGGCGCGCACCGCGCCGACGGCCTCGAACTGGCGCTCGACGGCCGCCTCGGCGGCCTCGTCGATCAGCGCCGGGTCGGGCTGCGGGTAGGCGGCGGCGGCGAGCAGCGAGTCCGGCGGCGTTCCGGGCAGGTACGACCAGATCTCCTCGGTCACGAACGGGATGATCGGGTGCGCCATCGCGAGCGTCTCGCGCAGGACGAAGAGCAGCGTCGCCTGCACGTCCTCGTCGTCCAGGCGCGGCTTGACGAGCTCGATGTAGCGGTCGCACAGCTCCTCGAAGACGAACTCGTACAGGCCGAGCGCGGCGTGGTGGAACTCGTAGGCCTTGATCGCGTCGTGCGTGGCGCGCTTGGCCCGCTGCAGCCGCGAGAGGATCCAGCGGTCCTCCGCCATCGACGGCGCGGGCGCCGCCTCGACCTCGGGATCCACGCGCAGCAGCACGAAGCGCGACGCGTTGAAGAGCTTGTTGGCCAGGCGCTGGCCCTGCTCGACCTTCTCGGCGGAGTAGCGGACGTCCTGGGTGGAGGACATCGCGAGCAGGCCGAAGCGGGTGGCGTCGGCGCCGTGGGCGTCGATGACCTCCAGCGGGTCGATCCCGGTGCCCAGCGACTTCGACATGCGCCGGCCGTCCGGGGCCTGGATGACGGAGTGGATGTAGACGTCCTCGAACGGCACCTCGCCGCGGAACTCCAGCCCCATCATGATCATGCGGGCGACCCACAGGAAGATGATGTCGCGCGCCGTGGAGACGACGTCCGTCGGGTAGAAGCTGCGCAGCTCCGCCGTGTCCTTGGGCCAGCCGAGCGTGGCGAACGGCCACAGCGCCGAGCTGAACCACGTGTCGAGCACGTCGGGATCGCGCTCCCAGCCCTCGCCCTCCGGCGCGGTGGTGCCGCAGTAGACCTCGGGGTGGGCGGGGTCGCCTCTGTACCAGACGGGGATCTGGTGGCCCCACCACAGCTGGCGCGACACGCACCACGGGCGGATCTCCTCCATCCACTGCAGGTAGACGCGCGCCCAGCGGTCGGGCACGAAGCGCACGCGCCCATCCTTGACCGCCTGGATGGCGGGCTCCGCGAGCGGCTCCATGCGCATGAACCACTGCAGCGAGATGAGCGGCTCCACGCGCGCGCCGGAGCGGTGGCTGAACGGCACCTTGTGCAGGTAGGGGCGCTGCTCGCGCAGGAGGCCGAGCCGTTCGAGCTCGGCGACGATCCGCGTGCGCGCGTCCTCGACGGTCAGCCCCGCGTAGTCGCCGGCCTCGGCGGTCATGCGGCCGTCCTCGCCGATGACGGTGATCTCGGCGAGGCCGTGGCGGCGGCCGATCTCGAAGTCGTTGGGGTCGTGGCCCGGGGTGATCTTCAGGGCGCCGGTGCCGAAGTCGACCTTGACGTAGTCGTCGGCGATGATCGGCAGCTCGCGGCCGACGAGCGGCAGGATCGCGCGGCGGCCGATGAGGTCGCGGTAGCGCTCGTCCTGCGGGTTCACCGCGACCGCCGTGTCGGCCAGCATCGTCTCGGGGCGCACGGTGGCCACGACGATCTCTCCCCCACCCTCCAGCGGGTAGGCGATCGAGTAGATGACGTCGGTGACCTCGAGCTCCTCGACCTCGAGGTCGCTGATCGCCGAGCCCAGGCCGGGATCCCAGTTGACCATGCGGTTGTCGCGGTAGATCAGGCCCTTGTCGTAGAGCGTGACGAAGACCTGCTGCACGGCCTCGGCGTAGTCGTCGTCGAGGGTGAAGCGCTCGTCCTCGTAGTCCGCGGACGCGCCGAGCCGCTTGAACTGCTCGACGATCGTGTCGCCGTACTGCTCGCGCCACTGCCAGACGCGCTTGGTGAACTCCTCGCGGCCGAGCTCCTTGCGCGTCGGCCCTCCTTCACGCGCGAGCAGCTGCTCGACCTGCTTCTGCGTGGCGATGCCGGCGTGGTCGGTGCCGAGGATCCACTTCGCCCGGCGGCCCTCCATGCGCGCGAGGCGGATCAGCGTGTCCTGGATCGTCCCGTTGAGCGCATGGCCCATGTGCAGCGCGCCGGTGACGTTCGGCGGCGGGATCGCGATCGAGTAGTTCTCCTCCGGCGTGCCCTCGGGGTCCGGGTGGAACAGATCCGAGGACAGCCAGCGCTCGGTGATGCGCGATTCCACCTCGGCGGGCTCGAAGCGGGTGCGGGACTCCAGGTCGCTCATGTAGGTCCCGGAGTCTAGGTCGCTCGCGCGCGAGCGCCCGGCGCGCGCGCGATCAGCGCTTCTTGGAGCGCATCAGCGCGGGAGCCGCGCCGGCCATCAGCGTCTTCAGGTCGAGCTTGGCCGCGATCTTCTTCAGCTCGGCCTTGTCGCGCTCGGACACCTTGCGCGGGTCGCCCTTGGAGCGCCGCACGATGTCGAGCGCGCGACGCCGCTCGGCGGGAGAGGTCGCGTCCATCACGTGGCCGCGCGTCATCCGCGCCAGCTCGAACACAAGCAGCCAGGGGACGCGCCGCAATGAGGAGGTCTTCGACATGAGGTCAGGCTACCCAGTGACCGCCGACATGACTGGCCGAACCATCCGCGGTGATCGACTTCGGCGACATCCGCGTTCGCGTGACCTCGCTCGTTGACATCATCGCGATGAAGCGGGCCGGAGGGCGCCTCCAGGACCTTGCGGACCTGCAGGTACTCGACGGCGATCCGGCGCCTGCGCGACTAGGCCGAAGCCGCGTCGCGCTCGCCGTCGTCGTCCTCGGCGCTCGCCTCGGTGACCAGCGTCGGCGGGTTGCCGCGGGTGACGGTCTCCTTGGTCACGACGCACTTCTTCACGTCACGACGGGAGGGGAGCTCGAACTGCACGTCGAGGAGGATCTCCTCGATGATCGACCGCAGGCCGCGGGCGCCGGTCTCGCGCTCCAGGGCCTTCTCGGCGATCGCGACCAGGGCGTCGTCGGAGAAGACGAGCTCGATCGAGTCGAACGAGAAGAAGCGCTGGAACTGCTTGGCCAGCGCGTTGCGCGGCTCGGTGAGGATCGTGATGAGGTCCTCGCGCGACAGCTGGTGCACCGCGCTGACGACCGGCAGACGCCCGATGAACTCGGGGATCAGGCCGTAGTTGACGAGATCCTCGGGCAGCGTGCGCTCGAACACCTCGCCGGTGTCCTTGTGGTGGTGGGCCTCGATGGCCGCGCCGAAGCCGATGCCCTTGTGGCCGATGCGCCGCTCGATGACCTTGTCGAGGTTGGCGAACGCGCCACCGCAGATGAACAGGATGTTCGTCGTGTCGATCGACAGGAACTCCTGGTGGGGGTGCTTGCGCCCGCCCTGGGGCGGGACCGAGGCGGTCGTCCCCTCGAGGATCTTCAGCAGCGCCTGCTGGACGCCCTCGCCCGACACGTCGCGCGTGATCGACGGGTTGTCGGCCTTGCGGGCGATCTTGTCGACCTCGTCGATGTAGATGATCCCGGTCTCGGCCT
>JAOPZL010000104.1 GCA_025964175.1 Solirubrobacterales bacterium | reverse complement strand
GTCATCCTCACCCCCGATGGGCTGCAGAACCTCAAGGAAGAACTCGAGGAGCTGTCCACCGCCAAGCGCCGCGAAGTTGCCGCGCGCATCAAGGAAGCACGCGAGTTCGGCGACATCTCCGAGAACTCCGAGTACGACGACGCCAAGAACGAGCAGGCCATGCTCGAGGCGCGCATCGCCCTGCTCGAGGAGCGCCTGCGCTCCGCCTCCGTGATCGACGCCGCCGCGATCGACACCGAGGTCGTTCGCGTCGGATCCGCCGTCGACGTCAAGGACGAGGAGACCGGCAAGGCCTCCACGTTCACGATCGTGGGCTCCGCCGAGGCCAAGCCGCCGGCGCGGCTCTCCAACGAGTCGCCGGTCGGCCGGGCCCTGGTGGGCTCCAAGAAGGGCGACGTCGTCGACGTGGTCCTGCCCAACGGCAAGAAGCGCCGGCTGCAGGTCACCAAGATCGACGTCGGCCTCTAAGGCCGCGCCAGGCGTGCCGATGCCCGCGCGATTCGCCGAAGGACAGCCGTACCGCTCACTGCGGGCTGAGGCGGGCCCCCGCGGGTTCTGCCGATGAGCGAGGAGCCGTCCGAGCTGCTCGCGCAGCGCCGGGCGAAGCTCGACCGGCTGCGCGCCGACGGGATCGACCCGTTCCCCCACGCCTTCCCGGGCGTGGTGGCGAGCGCGCGGGTCGCCGCCGAGCACGAGGAGCTGCCCGCCGGTGAGGAGACCGACGACCACTACCGGGTCGCCGGCCGCCTCGCCGCCCGCCGCGGCCAGGGGAAGATGGCGTTCCTCGACCTCGTCGACCGCTCCGGCCGCATCCAGCTGCAGGCGCGCGCCGACGTCCTGGGCCCCGAGCGGATGGAGCGGCTGCTGTCGCTCGACCTCGGCGACCTGATCGGTGTCGACGGCGTCGCGATCCGCTCCCGGCGCGGCGAGATCTCGCTGCGGGTCGACGACTTCACCGTCCTGGCGAAGTCGCTGCGCCCGCCGCCCGACAAGCACCACGGGCTGGCCGATGTCGAGACGCGCTATCGCCAGCGCGAGCTCGACCTGATCGCCAACGACGAGGCGCGCGACCTGTTCGTGCTGCGCGCGAAGGTCGTCGCGGCGGTCCGCCGCCAGCTCGACGCCGACGGGTTCGTCGAGGTCGAGACGCCCGTGCTGCAGCCGCTCTACGGCGGCGCGCTGGCCCGGCCGTTCGTCACCCACCACAACGAGCTGGACCGCGACCTCTACCTGCGGATCGCGACGGAGCTGTACCTCAAGCGGCTCATCGTCGGCGGCCTGGAGCGCGTTTACGAGCTGGGCAAGGACTTCCGCAACGAGGGCGTCTCGCCCAAGCACAACCCCGAGTTCACGATGGTCGAGTGGTACGAGGCGTACGCCGACTACGCGGACGCGGCGGCGCGGCTGGAGCGCCTGGTCGCGGGCGTGGCCGAGGCGATCGGGTACGACGGCGAGCTCGACTTCTCGCCGCCGTGGCGCCGGGTCACGCTGCGCGACGCGATCCTCGACGCGACGGGCGTCGACATCCTCGCCTCCCGTGACCGCGACGTGCTCGCGGCCGCGATCGACGCGGCGCAGCCGGCCCTCGGGCTGTCGACGGACGGGCGCACCTGGCCCCAGCTCGTCGACGACGTCTTCTCCAAGGCCGTCGAGCCGACGCTGGTGCAGCCGACCCTCGTCATCGACTACCCGGTCGAGCTCTCGCCCTTCGCCAAGCGCCACCGCAGCGGCGAGGAGGGGCTCGTCGAGCGCTTCGAGGCGTTCGCGGCGGGCATGGAGATCGCCAACGCGTTCTCCGAGCTCAACGACCCCGACGACCAGCGCGCCCGCTTCGAGGAGCAGGTCCGCTACGCCGCCGCGGGCGACGACGAGGCGCAGCCGTTCGACGAGCTGTTCCTGACCGCGCTCGAGCACGGCATGCCGCCGACCGGCGGACTGGGAATGGGCATCGACCGCCTCGTGATGATCATGAGCGGCCGGCGGTCGATCCGCGAGGTCGTCCTGTTCCCGGCCATGCGTGACTGAGGAGGGCGCCGCGCCCGAGGGGCAGCGGGCGGCCCGGGAGGGCAGGCCCTCCGACGCCGCCGCGGCGATCTACGGCGGCATCCTCGTCACGGCGCTCGTCGCCGCGCTGGCGCACGCCGAGCACGACGCGCTGACGCTCGTGCTGTCGGTCGCGAGCACCATGGTCGTCTTCTACCTGGCCCACGTCTGGTCGGCGCTGGTGGCCGAGCGGATCAGCCGGCCCCGCGACCTCTCGGCCAAGCACCTGCTCCAGTTGGCCCACGAGGAGTGGCCGATGCTCGAGGCCGGGATGCTCTCGCTCGTCCTCCTGCTCGGCGCGGAGGCCGGGGTCTACTCGCTGGACACCGGTGTCGACCTGGCGGTCTGGCTCGGCGCCGTCAACCTGTTCGGCTGGGGCCTGGTCCTCGGTCGCCGCAACTACGACACCTGGCCGCAGGCCCTGTTCGCCGCGTTCGTCAACGGCCTGTTCGGCGTCGGGATCGTCGTGCTGGAGATCCTCATCCACTGAGCTGCTGCGGAGATCGCGGCGTTGGACCGGCTGGCAATGTCGCTGGACATCGTGGCGCTTTGCTGCTAGCCCCGTGGATCCGGGGGTCCCACTGGTAGACTGGCTCATGCCCGCGAAAGGATCCCGCCGCTCAGTTTCCGGCCCTCACAGGTCGATAACCGCAGCAGCGGGTAGTTCACCGTCCCCACGAACAACACCCAGCGCCGCCCAGTAGGAAGGACGTACTCCATGTTCGAGCGATTCACAGAACGAGCCCGCCAGGTCGTCGTTCTCGCGCAGGAGGAGGCGCGGACGCTCAAGCACAACTACATCGGCACCGAGCACATTCTCCTCGGCCTCCTTCGGGAAGAGGAGGGACTCGCTGCCCGTGTCCTTGAGAGCCTCGACATCACCGTCGAACGTGTGCGTGCACAGGTCGTGCGCATCGTCGGCTCCGGCGAGGAGGTGACCTCGGGACAGATCCCGTTCACGCCTCGCGCCAAGAAGGTCCTCGAGCTCGCGCTCCGCGAAGCGCTCAGCCTTGGCCACAACTACATCGGGACCGAGCACATCCTGCTCGGCCTCGTGCGCGAGAACGAGGGCGTTGCGGCGCGGATCCTCCTCGATTTCGACGCAGACAGCGAGAAGATCCGCAACGAGGTCATCCGCATGCTGTCCGGACCCGGCGGTCGCCGGCAGGGCAGCGGCGCGGCTTCGGGCGCGGCGGCCGGCGGGGCTCAGGGCGAGGGCAAGAAGTCCTCGAAGCTGCTCGACCAGTTCGGGCGCAACCTGACCAAGCTCGCCGCCGAGGGCAAGCTCGACCCCGTCGTCGGTCGCGAGACCGAGATCGAGCGGATCATGCAGATCCTCTCCCGCCGTCAGAAGAACAACCCCGTGCTCATCGGTGAGCCGGGCGTGGGCAAGACCGCAGTGGTCGAGGGCCTCGCCCAGCGCATCACCAACGCCGACGTGCCCGAGCTGCTCAAGGGCAAGCAGATCTACACGCTGGATCTGGCCGCCCTCGTCGCCGGCTCGAAGTACCGCGGTGAGTTCGAGGAGCGCCTCAAGAAGGTGATGAAGGAGATCACCCAGCGCGGCGACATCATCCTGTTCATCGACGAGCTCCACAACCTCGTCGGGGCGGGTGCCGCCGAGGGCGCGATCGACGCCGCGTCGATCCTGAAGCCCGCGCTGGCCCGTGGCGAGCTGCAGACCATCGGGGCGACCACGCTCGACGAGTACCGCAAGTACCTCGAGCGCGACGCCGCGCTGGAACGCCGCTTCCAGAAGATCACGGTGAACCCGCCGTCGATCGAGGAGACCGTGCAGATCCTCAAGGGCCTGCGCGATCGCTACGAGGCGCACCACAAGATCAACATCACCGACGAGTCGCTCGAAGCGGCCGCGGAGCTGTCCGATCGCTACATCAGCGACCGGTTCCTGCCCGACAAGGCGATCGACCTCATCGACGAGGCCGCCGCCCGCATGCGCATCAAGTCGATGACCTCGCCCCCGGTCTACCGTGACCTGGAAGAGGAGATCGAGGCGACGCGCCGTCAGAAGGAAGCGGCGATCGAGGCGCAGGAGTTCGAGAAGGCGGCCAACCTCCGCGACAAGGAGCGGCGCCTGACGAACAAGAAGCGCGAGCTCGAGGAGCAGTGGGAGCAGGGCGAGTCCGGCGAGCGTCCGTCGATCGGCGAGGAAGAGATCGCCGACATCGTCTCGATGTGGACCGGGATCCCCGTCTTCAAGCTCACCGAGGCCGAGACCCAGAAGCTGATGCGCATGGAGGAAGAGCTCCACAAGCGCGTCATCGGCCAGACCGCTGCGGTCGAGGTCATCTCGAAGGCCATCCGGCGCTCGCGCGCCGGGCTGAAGGACCCGAAGCGGCCAACCGGCTCGTTCATCTTCCTGGGCCCGTCGGGCGTGGGCAAGACCGAGCTGGCGCGGACGCTCGCGGAGTTCCTGTTCGGCGACGAGGACTCGATGGTG
>JAOPZL010000087.1 GCA_025964175.1 Solirubrobacterales bacterium | reverse complement strand
CCCCGCCGCCGCGCCCCAGCAGCGCCCGCGCCGTCGCGCTCAGGCCCTCCGACCGCACCGCCCAGCCGATCAGCGCCGGGTACCCCGCGAGCAGCTCGTCGGCGCCCTGGCCGTCGAGCATCACGGTCACGCCGGCCTCGCGGGCGGCCCGCGACACGCACCACTGCGCGTAGACCGAAGCGCTGGCCGCCGGCTCCTCCTGGTCGCGCACGAGCGCGTCGAGGTCCTCCAGCAGCCCGGCGGCCGTCGGCTCGACGGCGTGGTGCTCGACGACGCCGGCCGAGCGCGCGGTCAGCTGCGCGTAGGCCCACTCGTCGCGGTCGAAGCCGGGGAAGCGGGCGGTGAAGGCGTGGCGGCGGTGGTCGCCGGCCAGCAGCGCGGAGAGCCCGACGACGCCCGAGGAGTCGACGCCGCCGCTGAGCGAGGTCCCGACGGGCACGTCGGCGCGCAGGCGCAGCCGGATCGAGTCCAGCAGCAGCTCGCGTAGCTGCTCGGCGGCCGGCCCGATCTCCCGCGGGGTGTCGATGAGCGCGGGCGTCCAGTAACGGGCGACCTCGACCCGTCCGTCGCGGAAGCGCAGCAGATGGGCACCGGGCAGGCGGCGGATGCCGGCGAAGAAGGTGTCGCCCAGCGCCGGCATCGCGCCGATCGCCAGGAACGGCGCGAGCGCGGTCTCGCTCGGGGCGCGCAGCGCGGGGACTGCCTCGATCAGGGCGCGCGCGTCGGAGGCGAACAGCAGCCGGGCGCCGTCGCGCGCCCACAGCAGCGGCTTCTCGCCGAACGGGTCGACGGCGAGGGTGAGCGAGGCGTCGGCCGCGTCGTAGACGGCGAAGGCGAACATGCCGTTGACACGATCCAGAGCGCCCTCGCCCCACTCGCGCCAGGCGTGCAGCAGGACCTCGCCGTCCCCCTCGGTCGCGAAGGAGTGCCCGAGCGCGCGCAGCTCGTCGCGCAGCTCGCGGTAGTTGTAGATCTCACCGTTGAACGCCAGGTGCAGCGATCCCAGGTGCAGCGGCTGCATGGAGCGCTCGGCGAGGTCGATGATCGCCAGCCGCCGGAACGCCAGGCCGGCCCGCTCGTCGCGCCACGTGGCCTGGCCATCCGGCCCACGGTGAGCGAGCTCGAGCGCCATGCGCTCGAGCGTCGTCTCATCCGGTGGCGCACCACCGATCATTCCCGCAATCCCGCACATGACGGGAGCGAGGGTATTCGGCGCGCGCCCTCCTACTCGTCGCGGGGCTCGTCGGCGCGCTCCTGGAGGCGCCCTTCGTGCCGCGCGGGGGCCTCGCGCTCGGCCTCGCGCTCCCGCGCCCGCCGGGCCCGCTCGTCGACGAACGCCTGCGAGCGCCCGAACCGCTCTCGCAGCCGCCGGATCTCCTCCCCGGTCCCGCCGCGGTCCTCCAGGATCCGGGCGATCACCCGCTGCACGTCCTCCGGGTGCAGGTAGTCCAGCACCACCCCGATCGCCCGCTCGGCGTAGTCCTCCATCGCCGCGCCCACATGCGCGTCCATCCGCGCATCGACCTCCTCGCACAGGATGCAGAGATCGTCCTCGTACAGCCGCGCCACCCAGTCGCCGCACCCGTGACACCACCGCAGCCGCACGTCCGGTTCGCCGCGGCCGCCGGCGCTCATCGCCTGCGCCCCGCCGCCTCCGCAGTCGCTGTGGCTTCCCCACGCGTTGTGCAGGAACTGGTCGATCGAGATAGCCTCGTACACGTCCATGGGAGTTCACTTCTCCTTGGGCCACGCCGGGGGCGGTGTACGCCCATCGCGCCCCGGCACTTTCTTTGTTTGCGCAAGGAAGGCTAGGGATGGGGTCGGACGACTCGGCGGAGATCGTTCGGCCCCGAATTCCTGCGCAGATTCGCCGCGTTTGCGGCGCAAAGACGTGCGTCAGCGCAGCAGGTTCGACACCAGCGGCGCCACGCGCACCGGCTTGATCAGGCCCTCGCCGGAGAGGACGTTGGCGAGCGTCTGCTCCTGCGCGATGATCGACGCCGAGACGGCGACGAGCTCGATGCGCGCATAGATCTTCGCCTCGCGCAGGACGGCCGCCGGGAGGTGGGACTCCCGATGCGCGGCGGCCAGCCAGGCGTCGGGATGCGCGATCCCCCACACGAGCGCGCGGCGCTGGCGGACGAGGTAGTCGGCGATCGCGGCCCGCTTGGCGCGGTCGGCCAGGGCGCGGTCGGAGGCGATCATGAAGCTGATGCCCGAGGCCGCGTAATCGCTCTTGGAGGGCAGCACGCGCGTGCCGCCCTTGGTCAGCGCGGCACCGATCGTGCGAAACGGCTCGAACGTCGCCCACGCGTCGACGCGGCCGCTGCTGAACGCCGCCAGCGCGTCGCCGGGCGACAGGTCGACGAGCTTCACCTGGCTCGTCTTCAGCCCGGCCCGGCCGAGCGCCTGGATCAGGAAGCCGTGGGCCGAGCTGCCGCGCGTGTACGCGACCTTCCTGCCGCGCAGGTCCTCGATGTGGGCGATCGAGGAGCGCTGGGGGACGAGGAAGAAGTCGCCGCGGTGGTTGGCGCCGCGCAGCGCGGCCACCATCTTGAAGTTCGGCCGGGTCGCGGCCCCGAACAGCACGGGCGTGTTGCCGACCCCGGCCAGGTCGATCTTGTCGGCCTGCAGCGCCTGCACCTGCGTCGGTCCGGAGGGGAAGGTCGACCAGTCGATCGAGAAGCGCGCTCCCCTCAGCGCGCCGGAGACGCTCATGAGCGCGTGCATCCCGTCCAGCTGCGCGCCGAGGCGGATCGTCGTCGCGCCCGCGCCGGACGCGGTCGCCCCCGCGAGCAGCACGATCACGAGCGCGCAGAGGAACGCCGCCGGTGAGCTCGTGCGGCTCATCCGCCGCGCCGTCCCACGAGCGGCGCCGCCGCCTTGGCCATCGACCGCACGCGCTCGCCCAACGTGTCCCCCGCGTACGGCTCGGGCGACATCACGGCGTCCAGCCGCGTGAGCGACACCCGCCGCCGCCCCTGGATCTCGCGCCGCTTGCGCAGCGTCGCGGGCAGCATCGCCACGACCTGGCCCAGCGCGCGCAGGTGCGAGCCGAGCACGCCGTCGCGGATCGAGGCGACGAGCCACCCGGCGTGGTGCAGCAGGATCTTGGGCAGGTGCAGCGCGAGCGCGCGCGCCGGGTAGTCCTTGATCACGAGCAGCAGCTGGTTGCGGCGCTGGAGCATGCCGAAGTAGGTGGAGCGCTTGCTCGTCGTGGCGCCGCCGACGTGGTGGACGACGGCGCTCGGCTCGTAGCGCGCGGTCCAGCCGCGCAGCTGCGCGCGAAAGCCCCAGTCGATGTCCTCGAGGTAGGCGAAGAAGTCGCCGTCGAACAGCCCGACGTCCGCGAAGGCCGCCATCCGGTAGACCGCCGCGCCGCCGCACGCGCTGAAGACCTCGCACGGGGCGTCGTACTGCCCGGCGTCGACCTCGCCCCAGCCGCGACGGGTGGCCGCCGAGGACCACAGGAACGCGTCGCCCGCGCCGTCGAGCCGCGTCGGGTCGCGCACCGAGCGCATCTTCCCCGCGACCGAGGCCGCCTCGGGGTGGGCATCGAGCACCTCGACCAGCCGCTGCAGGTAGCCGGGCTCCAGCTCCAGGTCGTTGTTGAGGAGCGCGAGGTAGTCGCTGCCATCGGCGAGCTCGACGGCGCGGTTGAACGAGCGCGCCACGCCGAGGTTCTCGGGGTTGCGCACGACGTCGATGCCCGCGAACGAGCGCGCGACCCAGCCGTCGGAGCCGTCGGAGGACCCGTCGTCCAGCAGCACCACGCGCACGTCGGGATCCTCGAGGGCGAGCGTCGGCAGCATCCGCTCCAGCAGCGCCTGCCCGTCGAGGTTGAGGATCACCGCGGTCAGGCGCGGGCGGCGCGCCGAGTCGACGGCGCTCACTTCTCGATGAGCAGCACGGCGCGATAGCAGTCGCCGCGGTTGAGGGGTCGCAGCGCACGGAAGAGCAGGCGGGCGGTCGGCGTCGTGTGGATGCCGGCGGCGCGCGTCCACGGGTAGCCCCACTCGACCGAGAAGAGCAGCTGCTGCAGCTTCCACGCCGGTGCCCACGCGTGCCGGCGCAGGCGCACCGAGCGGGCGCCGACCGAGGCGGCGAGGCGGGCGATGGCGTCCGGGTCGGGCAGCCCGTTCTCGAGGTGCTCGACCGCCCATGGGTGATCCTTGCCGTGGCGCTTGCGGTAGGCGGTGTTGAGCCAGCCGTCCAGCCGCGCGGCGGTCTCGCCGGCCGGGAACGTGACGACGACCCGGCCGCCGGGGCGCACGACGCGCAGCATCTCGCGCAGCGCGTCCGCGCGCACGGCCTCGCTGGGGAGGTGCTCCATCATCTCCAGCGACAGGACGACGTCGTAGGAGTCGTCGTCGAAGGGCAGCGCGGTGGCCGTCCCCTCGACCTGCTCCAGCCAGCGGTTGGCCTTGTCGTCGGTGCGCTCGAAGGCGCTGTCGACGCCCGTCACCGGGTGGTCGAGGAACTCCGTGATGCCCGCGGCGCCCGAGCCGATCTCGGCGATCCGCAGGTCATCGCGCCAGACGTCGCGCAGCTGGTCGATGACCATGCCGTAGCGCAGCGCCGGGTCGATGTTCCACGGGGTGACGTCGAAGCGCTCCGGGATCATCGCCGTCGGAGGCTAGCTCGCCGGTGTCACCAGAGCGGCACCGGCGAGCGCGGCCGATCCGCGGTCAGCCCTCGAGCGTCGCCTTCAGGACGATCTCGACGTTGTTGCGCAGCGCGTTGGAGACCGGGCAGGCCTCCTCGGCGGTCCTGGCGGCCGCCTCGAACGCGGCCTGGTCCAGGCCCGGCACCACGCCGGTGACGGTCAGCTCGGATTCGGTGATGGCGAAGCCCTCGCCGGCCTTGTCCAGCGTGACCCGCGCCTTGACGTCCAGCTGGTCGGGCGGGTGGCCCTGCTGGCTGAGGACGTTGGAGAAGGCCATCGCGTAGCACGTGGAGTGCGCGCCGGCGATGAGCTCCTCCGGGTTGGTCTGGGTGTGATCGCTGTCCTGCGCGCGGCTGGTCAGGCTGACGGGGAGCTCCCCGCCGGCGTGGCTCGTGGTCAGGTTCAGCTTGCCGCTGCCCTCCGCGGCGCTGCCCTGCCAGACCGTCTCGGCCCTGCGTCGTGCTACCGGCATCGTGCGTCTCCTTCGAGCGTGGACTACAGGGGTCCTACCCACTCGGTCAGGTGTTGACAGCCGCTCGTGGCGGCGTCCGCGCGCCGCGTGCGGCGCCGTCAGACGGGCTGCGCGACGGCGGCCACGACGAGCCGTCCCTCGCGCACCGTCACGACGCCCGCCTCCGACGCCCACGCGATCGCGTCGCGGTACGTGAACGCCGACGGGAAGAAGCGGCGCTCGGCCCGGAAGCGCTGGCGGACCGCCGCATCGAGGTCCACGTACGACGCGTAGAGCTGCCCGTCGAGCGGGGCGAAGAGGGCGGTGATGTCCGGCTGGTCAGTGGCCATGGTGCGTGGTGAGTCCCGTCCGTAGGTGCTCGACGACGGAGACGGCATCGCGATCCTCGATCGAGAACGCCTGGACCTGGACATCATGCTCCCATGCCGGTCGCAGCGCCGAGGTGACGTACGAGAGCTCCGTGAGCGGGATCATGCCCCGGTCCTCGGACAGCACCTGGAGGTTCGAGGCCGGCGGATCGCTGCCGCGCTGGCGCCGCCACGGGCTGAAGCGCTGGCGGGAGACGAGCACGCCCGGGGCCAACTCGTCGACGACGGCGTTCCACCGTGCCTGCCCGCGGACGTCCTCGCGCCCGGGCAGCCCGCGGTTGAAGGCGGCCAGGTCGCCTCCGGGGAACTGGTCGGGGCGCTTCCACAGGCTGCGCGGACCCGGCTGGCGGAAGCAGACGAGCTGCAGCCAGCGGTCGTCGGGCGCGCGGCGGGCCCGCTCGCGCAGGACGGTCAGCCACCAGATGTCGTCGTAGCCGACGAACGCGTCCAGCGCGGCCGGCTCGTCGAGGTGCAGCCGGCGCCGGTCGCCGTCGGCGATCGTCTGCATCGCGTGCAGGAACGCGTCGATCTCCGGCGCGTCGCCCGGGTGGTCCAGCGCCTCGCGCAGGATCTCGCGCGTGCAGTGCTGCAGCGCGGCGGCGAGCTGGGCGACCTTGTGGTGGAACGGCCCCCACTGGTAGGCGCGGAAGCGGGCGACGAGGTAGCTCTCCGCCGCCGAGACGCCCTGGGCGCGGACGGCGAGCGCGAGGAAGGCCCGGTCGGCGCGCGGCTGGCTGACCACGAGGTTGTCGACGACGCGATCGACGTCGTAGCTGGCGAACTCGAAGCCGTAGGCGCGCGCGTCGCGCAGCAGGTAGTCGCAGCGGTCGACGTCGAGCTCGCCGGCCATCAGCGAGTGCAGCAGCCACCAGACGGTGTCGTCGTCCAGCTCGTTGTGCGGCGTGATCGCCAGCTCGGGACCGTCGGGCGGCGAGGCGAGCAGGATCTGCTCGGCGATCACGACGACGCAGCGGGCGAGCGTGTCCAGCTCGGTCGCCTGGAAGACCCGCTCGTGGAGCTTCTCGAACAGGGCGCCGGCGAGCTGGTAGCCGATGATCTCGTGCAGCGCCGGACCGCCCGACTCGGGTCCGGCGTAGAGCGCGCCGAACCGCGCGCTGGCGCGCTCGGGATCCTGGTCGAAGAGCCGGCCGAGCGCGTACTCGAAGTCGTGGCTGAACGGCAGGTGCCCGAGGTCGTGGAAGAGCGACGCGAGCCGCAGCCCCTGCTCGGCGAGCAGCATGTAGGGCCGCGCGGCATCGCTGACCGAGGCGCCCGCGAGCAGCCCGTCGGCGACGAGCAGCCGACGGACCGCGTCGACGTCGTCGGGGACCTGCGCGGCGTGCTCGACCGCCTGCTTCGTCGCGGCCTCCAGGCGCTTGCGCAGCCCCTCCTCGGTGTTGCGCAGCGCCGAGGCGAGGAAGCGCGAGGAGAGGTGCATCGTCCCGACGCTGTGGGCGAAGCGCGAGGTGCGCACCTCGGGGAAGACGTAGTGGGCGAGGCTCGACTGGCTGATCCAGCGCAGGCGCTGGGCCATCGGGTCGTCGAGGAACTCGCGCTCGATCCGGGTGAACGGGATGTAGCCGTGGATCGGGTCCTTGATCTTGCCGCCACGGGGCGCCATGGCGCTCAGGCTCCCAGGAGCGGTGGACGCCCCGCGGCGAGCGCCAGCCCGGCGCGCCCGCCGTCGGCCCACGCCGTGGCGAGCTCGCGACGGCCGAGCATCCGAAACGCGACCGCGCGCGAACCGCCCGAGAGCGCGAGCGCCAGGCCGAGCGCGACCTGCTGGGGGCGCGGCAGGTGCACCGCGGCGTAGCGGACGATCCCGTGCAGCCGGCTGCGCAGCCCGCGCTCGCGCCCCCACGCGGCGAAGGTCCCGCCGCCGAGGTGCTCGAAGACGGCGCCGCCGACGTGCAGCAGCGGGCCGCGCGCGCTGAGCCGGCGCGCGAGGTCGACGTCCTCGTACCAGAACCAGAAGTGGTCGTCGAAGCGCCCGACCGCGTCGAAGACGGCCCGGCGGACGAGGAAGCAGGCGCCGGCGGGCTGGTCGCAGGTGATCGTGCCGCGTTCGGACAGCAGCGCGGGATCGGGCCCGCCGCGCATCAGCGCCTCCAGCCCGGTCACCCGCGCCAGCAGCGCGCCCAGCCCGGGGTAGCGCTGCGGCGCGTAGGCGGGCT
>JAOPZL010000078.1 GCA_025964175.1 Solirubrobacterales bacterium | reverse complement strand
GACCGGCGGCGATCCTGGGCCCCACGGGCCGTGCCCGCCGGGCGGCGGTGCGTGGAACGAGCCCGAGCCGCACTCGGACGGGCCGGCGGCCCATTGGCCGCGATGAGCCTGGGCCACAGCGGGTGTGGACAAGGCGACAGCGACGCCGGCGACGAGCGCGGCGCGACAGAGAACGGACATGAGGCTCCTGAGGTTCGGATCGGCGCCCACGAGGCCCCTGCCACGCGCCGCTCGACCCGGATGAGAACGCGGCGATCCTCGACTGCCCCTCGGACGGATCCGGGCCGAGGGCAGAACCGGGCGCGCCGGCGCTCTCCTGCGCGACGGTCAGCCGACGAGCATCGCGGCGCCGAGCGCGCCGCCGAAGTCGCCCAGCGCGGCGACGCGGACGACCGGCGGGCGCTCGTCGTTGAACAGGTGGGGCCGCATCTCCTCGACGAGCCGCTGCGCCGCCGTGTCGCCGAAGCGCACCCCGAGGCCGCCGCCGAGCACGACCGCCTCGATGTCGAGCAGGTTGACCGCGGAGGCGACGCCCGCTCCGAGCGCCTCGTAGGCGCGGTCGAAGAGGTGTAGCGCGAGCTTGTCCTCGGCGTCGAGGGCGCGCTGCCAGATGCCGCTGGTCAGCCGGTCGCGGTTGTGCTTCTCCATCAGCTTGAAGAGGTCGGTGTGCTCGCCCTCGTCGTGGCGCTTGCGCGCCTCGATCTCCATCGCCTTGCGCCCGGCGTAGGCCTCCATGCAGCCCAGCCGGCCGCACGGGCACTGGGCGCCGCCGCGCCGGACGACCATGTGGCCGATCTCGCCCGCGCCGCCGCGGCCGTGCCACTCCTCGCCGTGGAGGATGAGGCCGCCGCCGACGCCCGTGCCCCAGAAGACGCCCAGCAGCGACGTGAACTCCTTGCCCGCGCCGAGCTCGAACTCCGCGTGCGTGGCAACCGAGACGTCGTTGCCGATCTTCACCGTCGCGCCGAGCTTCTCGCCCAGCAGCTGGGCCACGGGCACCGGCGCGTGCCAGTTGGGAAGGTTGCCCGCGTTGCCGATCGTGCCCGCTTCGACCTCGATGTCGCCGGGCGAGCCGAGCCCGATGCCGGCCAGCGCGGAGGTCTCCACCCCTGCGGCCGCGGCCGCCTCCTGCTGGACCTGCACGAGCGCCGCGATGACGTCGTCGGGGCCGCCGGTGACCGGCGTCGGGCGGCGCGCCTGGCCGATGACGCGGTGCTCGTCGTCGGCGACGATCGCCTGGATCTTGGTCCCGCCGAGGTCGATGCCGCCTCTGAGCTGCGCCATGGTCGTCAGGCCTTCCCGTAGACCGGGATGTGCGCGCCGCTCGTCGGGCGCGCGTCGTCGGAGCACAGGAAGCGGATCACGGCGGCGATCTCCTCGGGCTGGACCCACCGCTCGACCTTCGCGTCCGGGTTGGCGGCGCGGTTGGCGGGGGTGTCGATGATCGAAGGCAGGACGGCGTTGGCACGCACGTCGTCGTTGCGGTACTCGACGGCGAGCGCGTCGACGAAGGCCAGCACCGCGGCCTTGGAGGCGATGTAGCCGGCGGCGCCCGGGAAGGGGCGGACCGCGGCGCGCGTGGAGACGCAGACGATGGAGCCGCCGCCGGCCGCGATCAGGTGCGGGAGCGCGGCGGCGCTGACGAGGTAGGTCGGGCGCAGGTTGATGCGCAGCTGCGCCTCGAAGTCGGCGATCGGCGTCTCGTGGACGCGGCCGCCCTCCGCGTAGCCGCCGACGAGGTTCACGACGGCGCCCAGCGGGCTGCCCGGCTCCTGCGCCGCGAGCTGGGCGACGGCGGCGACCGAGGCCTCGTCGAAGAGGTCGGCCTGGAGCAGCTCGAGCCCCGGGACGCGCTCGACTCGCTCCAGTTCGCGCTCCGCGACCCACGGCACGATCACACGCCATCCGTCGTCCAGGAAGGCCCGCGTGACCGCGCTTCCCAGGCCCCCGGTGCCCCCCGTGACGATCGCTGTGCGGCCCATCCGCCCGGCACCCTACCCCGATTTCGTCCGCGCCTGGCTCTACGTTGGCGGACATGCTCGTACGTGAGCTGTCCGACGGGACGGAGATCGACCAGGTTCTCCTCGTCCGCGAGGTCGAGGTGCGCCAGAAGCGTGACGGGGGAGAGTTCCTCAAGCTCGCGCTGGGCGACCGCACCGGTCGGGTCAGCGCGATGATCTGGGACGGAGCCGCCGAGCTCCAGGCGCACATCCGCCCGGGTGTGCCCATCCGCGTCATCGGCCGCTACGCCGACCACCCGCGCTACGGCGCCCAGATCACGGTCCGCGCACTGCGCCGCCCGGCCGAGGGGACGTTCGCGATCGCGGACCTGCTCGACGGGCCGCCGCGCCAGGCCGAGCTGATGGAGGCCGACCTGCGCGCCCTCGTCGCCACGGTGCGCGACCCGCACCTCGCGCAGCTGCTGGATCGCCTCGTCGGTCCCGCAGCGCGCACGTGGGAGCGCTTCCGCGAGGCGCCCGCCGCGAAGCTCTACCACCAGGCCTACCGCCACGGGCTGCTGGAGCACTCGCTCTCGGTCGGCGAGGCGGTGCACGCGATGAGCGCGACGTTCCCGGGGATCGACCACGACGTCGCGGTCACCGGCGCGATCCTGCACGACATCGGCAAGCTCGACGCCTACGCCAGCGACGGGATGCGGATCGAGATGACCGACGCCGGTCGCCTCCAGGGCGAGATCGTCCTCGGCTACACCCGCGTGCGGGAGGCGATCGAGTCGATCGACGCCTTCCCGCCGGATCGCGCGGAAGCGGTCCTGCACATCATCCTCAGCCATCACGGGACGCTCGAGCACGGCTCGCCGGTGGTCCCGTGCACGCGCGAGGCGACGCTCGTGCACTTCGCCGACAACCTCGGCGGGCGGCTCGGCTCGTTCGACCGGCTGGAGAAGGAGCTGCCCGCCGGCGAACGGTGGACCGCGTTCGACCGCGCGCTGGGCGGCGCCTGCTACTTCCCCGGCGGCCGCGACGCCGCCGACGCCCGGGCCGTGCAGGCGCTGCAGGGCCCCGAGGCGGCGGAGAACGCCGCCTAGTCGCGGGAGCACCGCGGGCCGGCGCCTCAGCGCTGGCGCCGGCGCAGCAGCTGGTCGGCCGCCACCGCGGTCAGGATGAGCACGCCCTGGACGAGCTGCTGGTAGGTCGAGTCGATGTTCAGCAGGTCGAAGCCGTTGCCGATGATGGCCAAGGTCAGCACGCCGAGGACGCCGCGCCACACCGCGCCCTCGCCCCCGAGGATCGAGGTGCCGCCGACCACGGCCGCGGCGATCGCCGAGAGCTCGAGGCCGACGCCGAGGTCGGCCTGCGCCGAGGCGGTGCGCGACGCCGCGAGCACGCCGGCGATGCCGGCGGCCAGGCCCGAGAGCGCGTAGCAGGCGCCGCGGATCACCGCGGTGCGCACGCCCGACAGCCGGGCGGCCTCCTCGTTGCCGCCGACGGCGTAGACGTAGCGGCCGAAGGTGGTCCGGGCGAGCACGAACGCCGTGATCAGGAAGAAGGCGCCGAAGACCCAGACCGAGTACTTGGCGCCGAGCAGGTCGGAGGTCCCGAGCGTCGTGAAGTGCTCGTCGAGCACGGTCACGATCGACCCGCCGGTGACGAGCAGCGCGCCGCCCCGGAAGACGATCGACGTGGCCAGCGTCCCGATGAACGAGTTGATCCGCGTCAGGTGGATGACGATGGCGTTCACGAGGCCCAGCGCCAGCCCGCAGAGGACGCCGGCGAGGACGCCGACGTCGGGTGAGGCGGCGTTGGCGACCTTGCAGGCCACCACGGCCGACAGACCGTAGATCGCGCCGGTGGACAGGTCGAAGATCCCGCAGACCATGCAGATCGTCACCGCGCAGGCGATGATCCCCAGCGGCGCCGACTGGTCCAGGATGTTCAGCAGGTTGCGCTCCTGCAGGAACGTGCTCGTCGACAGGCTCAGCCCGACGAACAGGATCAGGAAGAAGATGACGATGCCGTACTCGCGGCCGATGGTGCCCAGGCGCCGGGCACCCGCCGCGGGAGCCGCGGTCGGCTCGGTGGTGGTCGTGCTCATCCGTCTTGCTCCTCAGCTTGCACGGGTCGGCGCCGCGAACGCGGCGCGCATGACGGTTTCCTGGGTGGCGTCCTGGGCGGCGTACTCGGCGACGATGCGGCCCGCGCGCATGACCAGGACGCGATGGCTGAGACCGAGCACCTCCTCGATCTCCGAGGAGATCAGCAACACGGCCATCCCGCCGGCGGCGAGCTCGACCAGCAGCTCGTGGATCTGGGACTTGGCGCCGACGTCGACGCCGCGCGTCGGCTCGTCGGCGATCAGGACGCTGGGCCGGCGGGCCAGCCACTTGGCGAACAGGACCTTCTGCTGGTTGCCGCCCGAGAGCGACACGATCGGCTGCTCCAGCGAGGCGGCGCGCAGGTCCACGCGGCCGGCCAGGTCGCGGGTCTGGACGCGCTCGGCGCCCCGCCGCACGATCCCGCCGCGCGACAGCTGGGAGACCGTCGCCAGCGACGCGTTCTCGCGCACGGAGCGGAGCATCAGCAGGCCCTGGTCCTTGCGGCTCTCGGGCAGCATGGCGATCCCCCGGCGCACCGCGTCGCGCGGCCCGCGCAGCCGGACCACGCTGCCGTCGATCAGCACCTCGCCGGCGCTGATGCGGTCGGCGCCGAAGAGGGCGCGGGCCACCTCCGAGCGACCGCTGCCGACCAGCCCGGCCAGCCCGAGGATCTCCCCGGCGTGCAGCTGCAGCGAGATGTCCTCCAGCACGCCGGTGCGCCGCAGCCCGCGGGCCTCGAGCACCACCGGGGCGTCCGACGGCGCGGAGCGGCGCGGCGGGACCATGACGTCCAGCGCCCGCCCGATCATCGCGTCGACCAGCGTCTGAGGCGTCTCGTCGGCGGCGGGCGCCGTGCGCACGAGCGCGCCGTCGCGCATGATCGAGACCGTGTCGCACACGTCGAGCACCTCCTCGAGGAAGTGCGAGACGAGCACGACGCTGGTGCCCTCCGCGGCCAGCGCGCGGATCGTGGTCAGCAGCCGCTGCGTCTCGTCCGCGGTCAGCGCCGCGGTCGGCTCGTCCATGAGCACCACCCGCGCGTCACGCGCGATCGCGCGCAGGATCTCGACCTTCTGCTGGTCGGCGGTGCGCAGGGAGCGCGCGGGCGCGTCGGCCGGGAGGCCGAACCCCGTCCGCTCGTTGAGCGCGTCGAACCGGCGGCGCAGCTCGCGCCGGCGCACGACGCTGCCGCGGGCCGGCTCCAGCCCCAGGAAGACGTTCTCGACGACCGTGGCCGCCGGGACGAGCGCGATCTCCTGGGCGATCATGGCGATGCCGTGTCGCAGCGCGTCCCGCGGCGAGCCGAAGGACACGGCCTCGCCGTCCACGCGCAGCTGCCCGCCGTCGGGCGCGTGCACGCCGCCGATCATCTTCGAGAGCGTCGACTTGCCGGCGCCGTTCTCCCCCACGAGGCCGTGCACCGAGCCGGCCGCGATGGCGACGCTGACGGCACGCACCGCCTGCACGCCGCCGAAGCGCTTGCTCAGCTCGATGGCCTCGACGCGGGGGCGGACGTCGCCCGCCCCCGCGGTCGTGATCTGCTCGGCCGTCATGGCCGGGGCCCGATCACCTAGTCGTCGTACTCGCCGGTGAACGAACCGACGGTCGACTTGGTGAGCTTCGGCTGCTGCAGCGTGCGGGTGTCGAAGCTGTCGGGCACCTGCTTGCCCTCCGCGGCCTGGATGGCCAGCTCGGCCGCCTTGGCGCCGTTGGTCTTCTCCGCGGTGGCGTAGACGGCGAACCAGTCGCCGGACTTGACCTTCGCGACCGCCTGGTGCGAGCCGCCGTTGCCGATCAGCTTGATCTTGCCGGCCTTGCCCGCGTCGCCGACGGCCTGCTCGGCGCCGGCCATCGCCTGCGAGGAGCCGATCATCACGTTGACGTCCGGGTGCGCCTGCAGCACGTTCTGGCCGGCCTTGAGGCCGTCGGCCTTCGTGTAGCCGCCGGTGACCTTGGCCACGACCTTGACGTTGGGGGCCGTACCCAGCTCCGCCTCGACCGCCTTGGTGCGCGCGACGTCCAGCGGCAGCGCCGGGCTGCCCTCGAGGTAGGCGACGTTGCACGGGTCGACGCCCTTGCACGCCTCGACGCCGAGCTCGCCCAGCGCCTTGCCGTTGTCGACCGGCGCCTCGCCGACGAAGATCATGCCCGGGACCTGCGGCTTGATCGACGCGTAGTCGGTGCCGACCGGCGTGAACTCGCCGACGACCGTGATGCCCGCCTTGAGCGCCTCGCGGATGGGCGGGACGACGGCGTTGCCGTCGTTGGACTGCACGACGAACGCCTGGTACTGGCCGGAGGAGATCGCGTTCTGGATCTGCGAGACCTGCTTGGCGGCGTCGAAGTTCGGATCGAAGAACTTCGCCTTGACCCCGTCCTTGGCCGCCTGCTCCTGCACGCCCGCCCAGGTCGCCTGGGCGAACGAGTTGGCGCCGGCGAAGCCGAAGAACGCGATGTTCTCCACCTTCTTGGCGCTGGTCGTCGCCGCCCCCGACGTCGACGCGCCGTCGCTGCTCGCGGTGGCGGTGCTCGAGTCGCCGCTGCTGCCGCAGGCGGCAAGCGCCCCCGTGGCCAGCAGGCCGGCCGCGATCGCGGCCGCCGTGCGGGCGGTCCTCCCCGTGTTCCTCATGATCCTGACCTCTCGTCGTTGATGACTCGCAGTTCCAGCGGCAGGTGGGACAGGAGCACCGGTCCGTCCGGGCTGACGAGGACGTCGTCCTCCAGCCGGATGCCGCCCTGACCGGTGCGGTAGATGCCGGGCTCGATCGTCAGGACCGTGCCCGCTCGCAGCGCCTCGGCGGATGAGGGAACGAGGAACGGCGGCTCGTGGATGTCGATCCCGAGCGCGTGCCCCGCCCCGTGCACGCAGTCGCCCAGATGGGGCGCCGACGTGATGACCGCTCGCTGCGCGGCATCGACGTCGCGGGCGAGGGCGCCGACCTGGGCGGCCCCGATCGCGGCGTCGTAGGCGTCGCGCACCACGCGCCACGCCTCGCTGGTCCAGGCGTCCGGCTCACCGACCGACCCGCAGCGGGTGAGGTCGCCCCAGTACCCGCCGATCTGCGCCGAGACGTCGGCGCAGACCACGTCGCCGACCTGCAGCGCACGCCCGTCGGGCTCGCCGTGCGGCTGGGCGGCGTGGGCGCCGAAGAGGATGAGCGGGTGGGTCGCGGTCGCCCCGCGCGCCCGCAGCCGGTACTCGACCAGCGCGTTGACCTCGTGCTCGATCGCGCCCGGACGCAGCGTCGCGAACGCCTCCTCCATGACCTCGGTGACGACCGCGCACGCGTGGCGGATGGCCGCGACCTCGTCGGCGTCCTTGGCCACCCGCAGCGCCATCACGGTGGCCGCGCCCGGGACGAGCTGCGCCCCGGCGTCGATCAGGGCCAGCGCGCGGCCGTGGGGCAGCGCGTCCTCCTCGATGCCCACCCGACGCGCGCCGCGCAGGGCGGCGACGAGCTCGGGGAGGCCGTTGGAGGCCGCGGTGTAGGTGACCACCTCGGCGCTCGTCGGCGCGTTCGCCGCACCGACGCGGTCGAGCTCGGGGACGATCAGGGTCGCGCCGCCGCCGGCCCGCACGACGACCGCCATCAGCCGCTCCAGCTGCATGCCCGAGAAGCCGGTCAGGTAGGCGATCGAGGCGTCCTTGGTCGCCACGACCGCGTCCAGGCCGGCGTCGGCCGCGAGCTCGCCCAGCGCACGGACGCGCCGATCCAGCGCCCCGGAGGACGGTCCGCTCACGTGGTCCCGTCCCAGCCGTAGACCTCGCGCGCGGCGGCCTCGCTGACGTAGCCGTCGAGCACGTCCAGGCGGACGGCCTCGACCTCACGCTCGCGGGGGTCGCCGTAGCCGCCCCCGCCGCCGGTCATCGTCTGCACGACGTCGCCGCGCTTCAGCGGCACGCGGCTGGCCTTGAGGTAGTGGCGCTCGTCGTCGCCGCCGGGGTTGACGATCACGTCGGGGGGCGTCGCGTCGGCGCCGCCGAGCAGGCCCCAGGCCGGGGTGACCGAGCGCTCGAACCACAGCGACAGCTCCGCGCTGTCGGCCTCGACGACGTAGCGGCGGATCACGCCGGTGCCGCCGCGGTAGCGGCCGGGGCCGCCCGAGTCGGTGCGGAAGCCGTAGTGGACGAGGCGCACCGGGTACTTGGTCTCCAGCACCTCGATGGCCATGTCCTTGAGCGAGCCGTTGACGTTGTTGATGAGCCCGTCCTGGCCGTCGGAGGAGTCCCACGCGCCCCAGCCGCCGACCGTCGGCTCGTACAGCAGCCACGGCGCCGCGGCCGGACCGCGCTGGTCCATCCCCGACAGCGCGATGACCATCGAGTCGCCGTAGCTGGCGCCCGCCGCCTGCTCGGGCATGACCTCGGCCAGCGCCTTGACCACGAGGTCGATGAGCAGCCCCAGCGGCGTGAAGTACCACTGGCACGGCGCGGGCTCCTGGGCGGCGAGCAGCGAGCCGGGACGCACGTCCACGTCGAGGGCGCGGAAGGCGCCGCCGTCGGGCGGGTTGTCGGGGTTGACCAGCAGCTTGTAGGCGACGCGGCAGGCCGAGATGGCCTGCGCCTCACCGCAGTTGACCGGACCGCGCTGCATGTCGTCGGAGTCGGTCAGGTCGATGGTCATGCGCTCGCCGTCGACCACGACGCGCACCCGCACCCAGCACGGCCCCGAGCCGACGCCGTCGCCGTCGATGCAGCCCTCGGCCTGGTAGGTGCCGTCGGGGATCGCGGCGATCGCGGCGCGCTCGAAGCGCTCGGTCTGGGCGAAGATCTCCTCGCGGGCGAGCTCCAGCGTCTCGGTGCCGAACCGGCCGATGATCGCCTCGAGCCGGCTCTGGCCGGTGCGCACGCAGGCGATCTGGGCGCCCAGATCGCCCATCGCCGGGTAGGAGAAGCGGCTGTTGAGGCCGAGCAGCTGGGTGACGTCGTCGCGCTGGACGCCGCCTTCGGCGACCTTGATCGGCGCGATGCGGATCCCGTCCTGCCAGATGTCGGTCGAGTCCATCGCCCCGCCGGGGTCCTTGGCCCCGACGTCGAGCCAGTGGGCGCGGCACGCCGCGAACCCGGCCAGCTCGCCCGCGTGGAAGATCGGCCCGAACACCGTCATGTCGTTGAGGTGCGTGCCGGTCAGGTAGGAGTCGTTCATCAGCCAGACGTCGCCGGGCTGCCAGGCGTCGCGGCCGAAGCGCTCCTCGGTCAGCTGCGTGCAGACCTCGAGGTTGCCGAGGAAGATCGGCAGCCCCGCGGACTGCCCGAGGACGCGGTGGTCGGCGCTGAGCAGCGCGACCGAGCAGTCCTTCATCTCGTAGATGATCGGCGTGTAGGCCGAGCGGATCAGGGTCGCGTTCATCTCGTCCGCGGCCGCGGTGAACGCGCTGCGGACGATCTCGGTGGTGATCGGGTCGATGGTCCTGGTGGCCATGATCAGCTCCGCGGGTCGGTCTGGAGGACGAGGGCGCCGAACGGGTCGACGGTCAACCGCTGCCCCGGGGGCACCACGGTCGTGGCCGTCGACTCCACGACGACCGCCGGGCCGTCGATCGACACCCCGACGGGCAGGTCGTCGCGGCGGACGATCGTGGCCTGCACCGGGGCGCCGCCGAAGACGACCTCCTTGCGCTCGGTCGGGTACTCGGCGCCGGCGTCGCTGTCCAGCGCGGTGGGCTCGATGCGCCCCTTGTCGCCCAGGCCGGTCGAGCGCGCGGCCACGAACTCGATCGGCGCACCCGGGTTGGCGTGCCCGAAGCGAGCGGCGTGGGTCGTGTCGAAGCGGGCCTGCAGATCGGCGGTGAACGTGTCGCCGCGCGGCTCGTCCGCGCTGAGGACCGGGATCGTCAGCGTGTACTCCTGACCGATGTAGCGCAGGTCCACGTGGTGCTCGACGCGGCCGGTGGCGCGGTCGATGCCCTCATCGGCCAGCGCGGCGTACGCCTCGGCCTCCTGCGCCTCCAGGGCGTCGGCCAGGCCGGCGGAGTCCAGCGTCGGCAGCGTCTGCACGAACGAGCGCGCGAAGTCCTTGCGGATCTCGGTCTCGAGCATGCCCCAGGCGCTGAACGCGCCGGGGAACCGCGGGACGATCGTCTCGGGGATCTCCAGCTCGGCGGCCAGGAAGGCCGCATGCATCGGCCCGGCGCCGCCGAAGGCGACGAGCGCGAAGTCCGACGGCGCGATGCCCTTCTCGACGGTCAGCGTGCGGATCGCCTGCGCCATCTTGGCGTTGGCCACCGCGCAGATCCCGTCGGCGAGCTCCAGCGTGCCGAGCCCGAGCGTGTCGCCCAGGCCGGCGACCGCGGCCTTCGCCGCGTCGACGTCGAGGGTCATCTGGCCGCCGGCGAACCACGAGGGGTCGACGCGGCCGAGGACGACGTTGGCGTCGGTCACGGTCGGCTCGGTGCCGCCGCGGCCGTAACAGGCGGGTCCGGGATCGGCGCCCGCCGACTGCGGCCCGACGCGCAGGCCGCCGCCCTCCTCGTAGGCCAGCGAGCCGCCGCCCGCGCCGACGGTGTGGATGTTGACCACGGGCATGAGCAGCGGGAAGCCCTCGAGCTCGGCCTCGGTGGAGACATCGGGCTTGCCGTCGACGACGAGCGAGACGTCGAAGCTCGTCCCGCCCATGTCGACGCAGATCAGGTTGGGACGGCCGGTGATGCGCGACAGCGCGACGCCGCCCATCGTCCCGCCGACCGGGCCGGAGAGCAGCGTCTGCAGCGTCTGCTGGGCCGCGGCCTGCGCGGAGACGATGCCGCCGTTGGACTGCATCACGTGCATCGGGACGGCCAGCCCGCGGGCCGCCATCTCGCCGGTCAGGCGTCCGAGGTAGCGCTTGACGATCGGCGCGACGTAGGCGTCGAGCACGGTCGAGGAGGTGCGCTCGTACTCGCGCCACTCACGGGCGACCTGGTGGCTGAGCGAGATGGCCAGGTCGGGCGCCTCCTCGGCCACGATCTCGGCCGCGCGCAGCTCGTGCGCCGGGTTGAGGTAGGCGAACAGGAAGGCGATGGCGATGCCGCCGGCACCCTCGTCGCGGGCGCGGCGCGCGGCGGCGCGGATGGCTGCCTCGTCGAGCGCGGCGATCTCCTCGCCGGCCGCGTTCAGCCGGCCCTCGATCTCCACGATGTCGCGGCGCGGGACCAGCGGGGTGGGCTTGCGGAAGTGGATGTCGTACAGGCGCGTGCGGTTGCCGCGGGCGATGTGCAGGACGTCGCCGGCGCCGCTCGTGGCGAGCAGAACGACCCGCACGCCGCGGCGCTGGAGGAAGGCGTTGAGGCCCTGCGTCGTGCCGTGGACGGAGAACGAGACGTCGGCCGGATCGTCGACGACGGTGCCCAGCGCGCCGAACACGCCGTCGGTGAGGTCCTGGGGCGTGGTCGACGACTTGCCGGCGACGTAGGTGCCGGTCTCCTCGTCATAGGCGACGGCGTCCGTGAAGGTGCCGCCGATGTCCATGGCGACGCGGTAGCGAGACATGACTAGGCCTCCCGGCCAGTTCCTGCGGGGTCGACGTCATCCACGCCGACCGGAATCGCGTCGGGGCCGGATGCGGCCAGCGCGACGGTGTAGAGCAGCCCGGGTCCGACGTCGTCGGCATCGAGGTCGATGAGCTCGAACAGCTCCGCGCCGCCGTTGCCGCGCAGCTCGTGGTCGATCCACTGCTGGTAGTGCGCCTCGTCGTCCCACAGCGCGGTCACCAGGGCCGGTCCCTCGCCGTCGAGCGGAATCTGCAGCTCCGTGGAGCGGCAGCCGACGGCGGCGACGGCGGTCTCCAGGATGTCGTACCGCCGGTAGAAGTCGGCCAGTGCCGCATGGGCATTGCCGCGGGGTTGGAGATACAGGACACTGCGCACCATTCTCTGCTGCTCCCTTCGCTCGGCTTCCTGTTCAGCCGAAGATGGCGAGGTTATACAGGAATGGTTCAACGCCCGTCCAGTCTCGGTTCGCCGTTATGCTGCCCGTGGATGGACCGGTCGATCGAAGACGTGGGACGGCGCCTGCGTGAGCTGCGCCGTGCGCGCGGAGTCACCCTCGCCGAGCTCGCCAAGGACACGAACTACACGCCGGGATACCTGTCGCAGCTCGAGAGCGGCGCGTCCGTGCCGTCGCTCAGCGCGCTCGCGACGCTCGCCGCCGCGCTCGGCTCCTCGATCTCGGCGTTCTTCCACACCGGTCCGACACAGAAGGTGCGCGTCTCGCGCGCGGGCGACCCGGAGAAGCTGCGGATGGCGCCCAACGCGGCGGAGGAGTACGTCGTCTTCTCCCAGCGCGGTTCCGATGCCGCCTTCTCGGCGCTGATCCACCACCTCTACCCGGCCGCGGAGGTCGTCCGCCACCGGCACCCCGGCGAGCGCTTCGCGCTCATGCTCAGCGGCTCCGGGCACCTGACGATGATCGATGGCGAGAGCCACGAGCTCACGCCGGGCGACGCCGTCCACTACTCGTCACACCCCGAGCACGAGCTCCTGGTCACCTCCAACGGCCCGGCGGAGATCCTGTGGTTCGTCAGCCCGCCGGTGGTGTAGACGTGGGCGTCCGATGAGCTCGGAGACCGAGCACGCCCGCTCGCTGGCCGGACGCGTCGGCGCGCGGCTGCGCAAGCGGCGCACCGAGACCGGGCGCACGCTGGCCGCGGTCGCCGCGGCCTCCGACGTCTCGGTCTCCTACCTGTCGGCGGTCGAGCACGGCGGCTCGGTGCCGTCGCTGCCCGTCCTGGCCCGGGTGACGCATGCGCTCGACGTGACGATGGCCGAGATCCTGCGCGACGAGGACGAGGTGCGGCTGCGCACCTCGCGCCTGGACGACGAGGAGCCGGGGACCCGGATCGTCTCGCACCCGGACCTGCAGCTGCAGGTCGCGTTCCTGGTCTGCGCCGCGGGCGACGCGGGCTCCAGCCCGCTCGACGTCCCCGGCGGCGACGTCTTCGTCTACCTGCGCTCGGGGCGGCTGGAGGTCACCGTGGACGGTGAGCGATGGGAGCTGCTCAGCGGCGACGCGCTCGATGCCGCGGCACCCGACGCGGTCGCGTGGCTCGCGCTGGAGCCGAGCTCGGCGGTGTGGGCCGCGGGCCTGCCGCGACAGCGCTGAGCGCGGCCGCAGGCAGCGCGCGACGCAGGAGGCGCCCGGACGGCGGGCCCTATTCCCGGCTGCGTCCGAGGATCTGGTCCATCTCGCGGGCGCCCTCGACGATGCGCGCGAGGTACTCGGCGCGCTGCTCGGGCGTCAGGTCGTCGCCGCGCAGCTGCAGCACCTCGGCGAAGCCGGACACGACGGCCAGCGGGGTGCGCAGGTCGTGGACGAGGCGCCCGATCGGATCGCGGTGGGCCACCGGGCGATCAGCGCTCCGGGGTGCGCTCGAGGGCGATGTCGCCGCGCTCCAGCGCGATCGCGATCGCGTGGACCCGGTTGCGGGCCTGCAGCTTGCGGATCGCGTTGCGCACGTGGGTGCGGACCGTCTCCACGGAGACGCCGAGCTGCTCGCCGACCACGTCGGCGGTGCGTCCCTCGGCCATCAGCGCCATCACCTCGCGCTCGCGCGGCGAGAGCGCGGACGCCTTCTGGGTCGCGCGCTCGGAGAGCAGGATGCGGTCCAGCCGGGGGTCCACGTAGGAGCCGCCGGCCGCGACCTGCGTGATCGCGGAGACCAGCTCCTGCATCGGGCCGGCCTTCAGCGCGTAGCCGTGAGCGCCGGAGTCAAGACCCTCGTAGAGGAACTCGGCGTCGGTCTCGCCGGTGTAGAGCACGATCCGCAGCGCGGGCCATTCGACGAGCAGCCGCCGCGCGAGATCGATCCCCGAGCCGTCGGGCAGGCCGATGTCGACGAGCGCCACGTCGGGGGCCGAGTGCTCCATCAGGTCCATGGCCGCGGCCACGTTCCCGGCCGTCCCCACGACCTCCAGGTCGGTTCCGACCAGCAGGGATTCCAGCCCCTCGCGAAGCACTTCGTGGTCGTCGACGATGGCCAGGCGGGTCATAGCGGGCGCAACCGTACCGCGCTGTGGCCGCAAAGAGCGAAGAAATGGCGCATCTGCCGCACCGTCCGGCGCCCTATCGTTCGAGGTCGATGGCGAAGGACACCGAGAAGCTCATCCGCCAGCTGTCCCTGATCTCCTACCTGATGGCGGAGCGACGCCCGGTCACGGCGACGGAGATCCGGCGCGACGTCGAGGGCTACAGCGGGATGAACGAGGACGCCTTCGCGCGCCGCTTCTACGCGGACCGCGCCGAGCTCGACTCGCTCGGGATCGCGCTGACGGTCGACAAGCCGGCCGACGGGATCGCCGAGCAGGAGAACTACTCGCTGCGGCCGGAGAACTTCCATCTCCCGGCGATCGCGTTCTCCGACGCCGAGCTCGCCGCGCTGCAGACCGCGCTCTCGCTGCTGGACGGCGAGTTCGCCTACGCCGAGCCGCTGCGCCTCGCGCTGCAGCAGATCACGTGGGGCCGGCCGAGCCCGCTCAACGCGCCGGACCAGTCGTCGGTCGCGCTCGGGCTGACCGCGTCGGCCGGTGGCCACGAGCTCTCGCAGCGCCTGGCCAAGGTCGAGACCGCGATCTTCCGCCACAAGACGATCACCTTCGACTACTACACGATGGCCCGCGACGAGGTCGGCCGGCGCAAGGTCGACCCGTACCACCTGCTCTACCAGGGCGGCCAGTTCTACCTCCTGGGCCGCTCGCACGAGCGCGACGCGCTGCGCGTCTTCCGCCTCTCGCGGATGCGCGGCAAGGTCGCCTACGCGACGAAGGCCGAGCACGACTTCAAGCAGCCGTCGATGGCCGAGTTCGACCCGCGCCCGTACGCGCTGCGCGCCGCCTGGCAGTTCGGCGACGACACGACGACGGCCGAGGTCTGGATCTCCGAGCGGATCGCCTGGCAGATCGAGCGCCACTTCGGCCGCTACGGCTCCGTCGCCTCCAACGACGACGGCTCGATCACCTTCCGCACCGAGTACGCCGATGCCCGCCTGCTCGCCGCGTGGGTCCTCGGGCTGGGCGAGCACGCCCGCGTCCAGACGCCCGCCGTCCTGGCCGACGAGGTCGCCGCGCGCGCCGCCCGGGTCACCGAGCGCCACGAGGGGACGTTCGAGGTCGCCGCCGCCGTGCGCCGCCCGCCGTCGGCCAACGCCGAGGAGGATGCGCCGAGCACCGGCAACCGCCGCGAGGCGTCGATCCGCCCCGAGCGCTTCGCCCGCCTCGTCACGCTCGCGTCGGTCCTGATCCAGGCCGGTCGCGCCGGGGAGCGCCTCCAGCGCGACGCCGTCCTCGAGCTGCTGCAGATCTCCGAGGCCGAGCTGCGCGAGGACATCAACGTCCTCAACGTCGTCAACTTCGGCGGCGGCTCCTACGTCCTCTACGCCGAGCTGCTGGACAACGGCGAGATCGAGGTCGACCCCGAGCCCTACTCCGACAACTTCGCCCGCCCGGCCCGGCTGCTGCCCGTCGAGGCCAAGGCGCTGATCGCCGCGATCGACCTGATCGGCGACCACATCCCCGAGGGTTCGCTGGCCTCCGCCCGCGACAAGATCGTCGCCGCGCTGGGCGAGGACCCGACACACGCCGGCCTGCAGATCGCCTCCGCCGGCAGCGACGACTCGGTCATCGCGCGTGTCGTGTCGGGCGCCATCGCCGAGCGGCGCCTGATCGAGCTCGAGTACTACAAGGCCAACGAGGACGAGTTCTCCACCCGCACGGTCGAGCCCTACGCGCTGACCAACGGGCGCGAGGGCTGGTACGTCGCCTCGTTCGACCCGTCCGCCGACGGCGACGGCATGCGCCACTTCCGCCTGGACCGGATCAAGCGCGCCACCGTGCTCGAGCAGACCTACGTCCCGCGCCCCGAGGTCGATCCGGGCGCGGCGGTCGAGGGCTGGCTCTCCACCGGCGAGGTCGCCGCGTCGCGCGTCGCCCGCGTCTGGATCGCCCCCGAACGCGCCCGCTGGGCGCGCGAGGACCGCCGTGTCGCCGACGAGCTCTCCGACGGCGCGCTCATCGTCGAGCTCAGCTACGCCGGCACGGACTGGCTCGTGCGCGAGGTGCTCAAGGAGGCCGGGGACGCCGTCGTTCTCGAGCCCGAGGACGCGCGCGAGGCGGTCCTGACCGCCGTCGGCCGGCTCGCCGCGCCCGTTCGCTGAACCCGTCTCCGTCGTCCGCTGAAGCACGCGTCAACTAGCCTCCCACGCTGCCGATGAGCCGCCGCGACCAGATCCAGATGACCGATGACGAGGTCCTCTCCTTCCTCGCGCAGGAGAAGACGGTCATCTGCGCGACCAACGGGCGTGACGGCTTTCCGCACCTGATGCCGCTCTGGTACGTCGTGCGCG